>NZ_JAUBPO010000103.1:0-26337 GCF_036700785.1 Microcoleus sp. S28C3
CGTAATTCATATTATTAAGCTCATTTTTTCTTTTATTTTACCTAGAACGATCGCACTTTCGCAAGAGGTCTATTGAAACCGGATTTGATATGAGATGTTCCGCGCAAGTTAGCAAAGCGTTTTGACAGGCCGAACGCTCTACCCCTGAGCTACAGTCCCTTTTAAGGGACTGGCAGGATTTGAACCTGCGACCAATCGGATGGATTGTGTGTATTCGCTTCATTTGTGAGGGCGCGGAACAAGATTTTTAAACATCGAGATTAATTGCTAAATCATGGTGACTATTTATAATAGTGAAAATCACTTCGCGCAAGTCAAGAAAGCCGTTGTTCATACGCAGGAGTTGAACCCGCGACCTTTTCCTTAAGAGGGAATTGCTCTACCATGAGCTAGTATGTAAGCTTCCTCAGTTAGGACGCGAAGTGTTTTTTCACTACCTGACAGATACCCCGCACAAGTCGCTAAAGCTATTGACATTATGTGCTCTATCCGTTGAGCTACATCCCCGAGGCGGGGATGATAGGAGTCGAACCTATTACCTTTGGTTTAGAAGACCAAAAAGTGTGTAAGCTTCAACTGTTGGGGTGCGGTGTAGCTGTTTTTCAACTCTAAAAAATTCAGGTATAAGAGGCAGCGCACAAGTCAGAGAAGCTTTGTTTTTTTTGCGCCTCGCGGCGAGGTAGGAATCGAACCTACTATTCGATGTTTAGTCGAACGTTGCCAGTTTGTAAGCTTCTTTAGTTGGGGTGCGCCCCCTAATAGCTGATGAAATTTTTGTTCCGCGCAAGTATAAAAAGCTTTGGACAGTTTCTAGTGTGTCTACCATTCCACCATAAAGGCTGAAGCCTTCAGCGGGACTCGAACCCGCAATCTTTTCAGAGCTAGAACCCTAATGTGTGTAGGCTTCTCGAATTGGGGCGCGGAATCAAAGTGAATTTCTAGCCGTAAACGGCTTCTGGGCGGACAATTAAATCGCCGCTGGGACGCCGATCGAGCACGTAAGACTCGAAGCGATCGCCCTTGACATCAAAATGGTTGGCCAGGCGTTCTTTAATAGCTTTGTCGCTCATTCCTGCCGCGATACCCACTTGGTTTTCTGCCAAGTCATATGAACGTCCTTCAAAACGAATGTGAACCATTACCGATACCTCCTAGAGCAATTTTGGATTTGGGATTGGTAGCTTATCTGCTCTCGACTTTGGCTTTTTGTGAGACTTAGCAAATTGCCAGTATCGGTAAAGATTCACGAAATATGATAATCTTTACTAAAATAAGCGCCGTTCTAAATGATAAGCTTGTTTGATTTTGCGGAGTTCCTCAGCCTTTTTGGTTGATTGAAATCTGGCAGAGCTTGTCTGTTCTGAATCCGCATAAAATTCGTTGAAATTAGACTGATTTCGTACAACATCTGACTCGGGGCGAGTCAGTTTGTAACCGAACAGTTTCGTATAAAGTAACAACATGACAATCGAGTCTGTATTGCAAGACTTTCAAATTGATGTTCCTTGAAATTTTGAGCAATATTTAGTTGTCAAGGTTCAGAATTTGCACGAAAAATACAGGTTTTTGCTTGTCCTGCGCTTTCCATATTTACATACTACAGGCATACTACAAAGGCGTCAAGGGGGTAGCAAAAGTTTTTTAGATAAAACTTACACGAGTGGCGAGAAACCAGGTTTTTTCCGGAAAATGTTTCGTTGCTACCCGCAGATCCGGTAAAAAACCGGGTTTCTTGGGTCAAAGCGCGATCGCCAACTGTAACATCGGTTAAACATCCTTAACATAGGAAATGCTGTTGCGAATATTGTGGAAGCCAGCAGACTCGTAAAGACGCAATGCACCTGAGGAATTTTCAGCATCGACGCCGAGAATAGCAGTAGCGACACCGGCAGCTTTCAGTCGATGCAAACCAGCGAGCAACATCGCTCGCCCCAATCCCATTTTGCGGAAGCCGCGCCTAGTGCCGAGACAAGCAATCCAGCCTTCATTGCGCCCGGTACGATCGCACTCTTCCACACTAATCTCGCAGTAACAAAAACTGACAAATGTGCCGTCATCAGCAACAGCAATCAAGTCTAAATCATTTCTGTAATCGGGTTTAGCTAACTCGTGCTTATATTTATCCACCGTTAAATCGTGATGATTCCAGTGATCGATAAACGACTGGTTGAACATTTCTACCCAAGCTTCCGCATCCTGTTCGCCGGGGAACTGACGCAGGGCGAAACCTTTGGGGAAGTGCGGTTCTGGGATCGGTTCAGAGAGCGATCGCGCCATTCGGTAAAAATAGCGATCGGCCTTGAAACCATTACTTGTCAGCAATGAAATGCGATCGCAATCCTCAGCGCGAGCGTAGGTTCGCAGCTTCACGCGCCCGCCCCGCATTGCAGACACCTCGCGCATCCGCACTTCACCCCAGGCGATCGCGGCTGCTTCCACATCGCCTCCGCGCGCGTCGGGGTGAACGCGAAACCACAGCCAACCGTCAATTACTTCGCCCGGTTCAGAAACAGACAACTGAGCAAAACCGATTAATTTTCCCTCCGCATCTTCCCAAAGGCGGATATCGCGTGCTACATCTAGGGACGGTGCGTTAAATTCTTGTTGCAATTCCGAGAGGGAAGTACCTTCATCGAGCCGATCGACTTCTTCGCAAGTATTGATTAAATGGGCGATCGCCTCTAAATCGCGATCGCCCGCATAGCAGCGCGCCGAGAGATTTGCCATCATAGCTAATCACCATTTCCTGTTGTTATTCAGTTTAAAAATAGCTTGGGCGATCGCACTTTTATCGATCGACAAATCCGATCGGTCGATCGACATTAAAAATTCCACAACGCAAACACCCAGACGCATCCAACCTCTACAGCAGTTGATTGCACTCGTGAGTTTCGATAAATTTGGTTTCAGGATTTGGGATGGGAGTAGAAGGACTTGAACCTTCGACCTTGAGATTAAGAGTCACCTGCTCTAACCAACTGAGCTATACTCCCGCATCTAGGCTACTATAACACAACTGTTCTGAAAATTCAACTATTTTTGTATAAATTTGTGGCGGTCGCCCAGGGTCAATATTTAACGCAAGTGCGATCGCGCCATTACAACCTCAAGCAACTTAAGTAGCGGCTTTCGTTTATTCGCTGCAATGCGGTGTTATGGCGCTGTACTGCGCTACTTCTGATGCTGTGCAATTTGCTGGCGAATTGCTGTCTGAATTTTGACATCGAAGTCTGGATCGTCAACTGTTGTAATGACTCTCGGCGATCGTTCTCGACGTTTTGCTAGATAAGCTTGAAAAGCAGCTCGATCGTCTCGGTGGTCAAGAAAGTACCGCCTTAACTCTCGGTAAGACATTGCACTGTAGTTAATTTGACTCATTACAGCACCTCCCCATTCGGTGTAATTTCCAACTCTATTTCCTCGTTATTTCCTGCCAATATGAATAAATTTTGAGTGCGATCGTCAATGCAAATGAGGTGAATCGGCTGAAACATTAAATACGTCAACTGGTAGCCAATTCGATACAAACCCCTCAATTGTGCGTTGGTAGGCATTTAACCCCTGTTAGTTGAATCATATTTTTTCAGTATACAATTTATTCTACCGATCGCCAAGGCTCAACATTATAAAATAACGAGTCTTTCCGATCCTACCTTATCTGCCCCAGAGTTGTGCAAAACGTTCGGCAGACCATCCAACCAAATCTGAGACTTGCCCATCTCCAATCTCGACAATTCGCTTGACTCCATCTTGGCTACTGCATCCACACAGAAAAATTTGCTGTGAATTAATGAGTAAGGTGGACTTTGGCCCACCTTACTCATTCTAATTGCTTCCGAAAGCGTCTACTTCAGAATTCGGGAGACGACACCGGCGCCCACAGTGCGATTGCCTTCGCGAATGGCAAAACGCATATTTTGTTCGATCGCGATCGGCTGCAACAACTTCACAGTCATATTAACCCGATCGCCCGGCATTACCATGTTGATCGCGCTGCAGTCGTCAGCCGTAAAAGATGCGATCGTACCTGTAACATCCGTTGTCCGCACGAAGAATTGAGGGCGATATCCCGCAAAGAAAGGAGTGCGGCGGCCGCCTTCTTTTTCCGACAGCACGTAAACCTCAGAATCGAATTCAGTGTGAGGTTGAATAGAACCGGGTTTAGCAAGCACCATCCCCCGTTCAATTTCGTCTTTTTGGATGCCGCGAAGCAACAAACCGACATTATCTCCAGCCATTCCTTCATCCAGAATTTGCTGGAACATTTCAACGCCGATAACAGTTATCGTGCGAGTGTTGTGGATTCCCACCAATTCCACACTATCGCCCACTTTGATTTTACCCCGCTCGATTTTGCCAGTTGCGACAGTTCCCCGACCTTTGATCGATAACACATCTTCAACAGCCATCAGAAAAGGTTTGTCAATATCGCGATCGGGCGTAGAAATCCAGTCATCTACCGCATCCATCAAATTGTAAATGCCATCAACCCACTCATCCTCGCCGCGGTGTATTTTCGGATTAGCAGTCATCTTTTCCAGCGCTTTCAGTGCCGAACCTGCGACAATTGGAATATCATCGCCCGGGAAACCGTAAGAACTGAGAAGTTCGCGAATTTCTAACTCGACTAACTCCAAAATTTCCGCATCGTCCACCATATCTTTCTTATTCAAAAAGACAACCAACTTCGGCACTCCCACTTGTCGCGCTAACAAGATATGTTCGCGAGTTTGAGGCATCGAACCATCTGCAGCCGACACGACGAGGATTGCACCATCCATTTGAGCGGCACCCACGATCATGTTTTTCACGTAATCAGCGTGACCCGGACAATCAACGTGAGCGTAATGGCGATCGCCAGTTTCATACTCAACGTGAGCCGTATTAATCGTGATTCCCCGCTGTTTTTCTTCCGGTGCAGCATCGATTTCATCGTACTTTTTAGCCTTGGCCCGACCCTGTGCAGCCAGCGTCATTGTAATCGCCGCTGTTAGGGTTGTTTTGCCGTGGTCAACGTGACCGATTGTACCGACATTGACGTGGGGTTTGTTCCGTTCAAATTTAGTGCGTGACATTACATTTGATTCTCCTTTTAGAATTGTTGTTTGTTTTCAATCATTAGTTTTTAGTCCTTGGCCTCTTTTTAATGAGTAAGAACCGCTCGCTAATGATTAAAAGGGAAAGTGGAGGAGTCGAACCTCTACAGCTTTACGCTGCACGCTGGTATTCCAAACCAGTTGCCGTCCACACAGCCACACTTTCCAAGTTTTTGGATTTTTAACCGCAGATAATTGCAGATAACGCAGATCAACGCAGATAAAGGCAGCAGAGCTCATGCAACTATATGCCCTTTAATCTAAAGTCTAAAATCTCACAGATATCCCTCCATCTAAAATCTAAAATCTAAAATCGATAGGCCCTTCAATCTAAAATCTAAAATCTCACAGATATCCCTCCATCTAAAATCTAAAATCTAAAATCTAAAATCTAAAATCGATAGGCCCTTCAATCTAAAGTCTAAAATTTCATAGATATCCCTCAATCTAAAATCTAAAATCTAAAATCTAAAATCGATTGAGTGGGTGGTATAGGAGTTGAACCTATCTGGTACCGGTTAAAAGCCGGGTGCATAACCGCTTTGCTAACCACCCATAAAAATTCAGGCTTTGTGTAATTCCTAAAAAATCATTGTGTAGTAAAAACTTCAGTCCTTTTTTGCTCCCAGCAATTGCAACGCATAAAATCCCGATTGCTAATGCTTCACTCTATAATGAAGCAACATGAAACCGTTGCTATAGATTTTGCGATTGGTAAGTTCCAAATTTGTCGGATCGAGTACACGGGAAAAAAGAGGAATTCCAGAGCCGATAACTAGCGGATTCAACTTTACAATCATCTCGTCAATCTCAGAAAAAAGAGTTGCCGCTAAAGCGCCACCACCGCAGAGCCATATGTCTTTACCCGTTTGTTTTTTCAATTCTTTAACAAATGCGACAGGATTGTCCGAAACAAGTTCAATATTCTCATCGGGACTGGCTTTCATAGTGCGCGAAAAAATATACTGCTTCAAGGTGGGATAAGGATTAGTTACACCAACATTTAGCCCTACCTCATAGGTTTTCCGTCCCATCAAAACCGCATCAAACTGCTTGTTCTCTGCACGAATGCCTCGTGCTTCCTGAAAGTGAGCCGGAAAAGTTTCAGGAAAGGAATCGAACAAATCAGCGAAATGCTCCCCTGACATAGGAAAACAATCAAATGAGCCATCTTCCCGAGCAATAAACCCGTCAACGGTGCAAGCAACGTAATATTTTAGTTTTCTCATGTTTCACCTTTTTTATTAAGTTGTTTGGTTACTGCTTGCTTGTGAATGTAACTAATATATCCAATCGCTCCCTTGGTTAGAGATTTGCGATCGACCTTTTTATTTGTTAGCGCACAGTTTCGCAGCAGCAGCCATTTTATCGCGCTGCGCCCGCATCCCTACAGACGATCGCAGCAAAGCGCGATCGTTACTCGGAAAGAGGATAAGCTGATGTCAACTAAACATGACTGCTTGAAATGGCTGACAAAGAAGAGACTGCTGTGATTAAAGTCACAGTTCCCAAGCGTTTGCACGAAAAACTGAGAAACATCTCCCAGCAGACAGGAGTTCCTATGTCCACTCTGCTAGTCATGGCGGCTATCAAGGAATACAACCTCGTGGAGGAAACTGAAAATAAGTAACCATTAGTATACTCTAAGTACCCTTGAAAGGTACTATGTGGTATATTTCAGGAATAGTCAACCCTGGAGGTGTGCTTGTGACTCAAGATCAACTCGAAGCCCTTGTCGATGAACTCGGCTTAGTGTCAGTCGTCAGCCTGCTGGCAAATATCTGCCACAACAAAGCCCGACAAACCTTGTGCCTGAAGGGACAAGGGGCTACTCCTTATACCGCTTGGAACAGCAACGGCTTCTTGCTGAAGCAGTTGATGACCAGACTGCGGCCAATCGGCAGCTACGATCGCGATTTAGACCTCAAGAACAACTGAGGTTCTGAGGTTCAACCCGTGCAAGTGCGTAAAGCATTGGTTTTAGTCGGTTAACAGCCGAGTATGTATGCTTTAACTGTTAGGGCACGGGTTGAAACTCTTCGATTTGGACTTGAACCTTGAATGGAGAGGACGGGACTCGAACCCGCATCGATCGACAGCAACTTTCAGGAAACGCGCTTCCTTACTGCCCGCAAGCAGACGGGAACTGCCCCCATCTCGGACTGTTAATTCCTTTCAGTGCCTCCGCAACCCGCTGCCTGTTTGCATTTTCAGGGAACGTCGCGAAGCAACTTTTTACCATACTCAACAAACCCGATCGTCCTTTTGGGAGCCGCTTTTCCAAAGTTTTTACGGTGCCATTCCACTTAGGCGACCTCCCCATAATTTTGCTCGCTGTATGTACGATCGCAAATCAGGACAACTGTTTTCGCTCCAGAATATAAGGCAACAGTTTGGCGATATTTCTGGCATCATCAATGCCTCGGTGATGAGTTCCTTCTAGCGGTAAACCCGCGAGTGTCAGAGCTTTTGCCATCCCATGACTTTTTCGCAAACCTTGCTTTTGGGAAAACAATTTTTTGAGATTGACATGAGGATAAGCAATGGGAAAAGGTACTTTGTGAAAGTTGCTGTCTTGTTGAAATTGTTTGCGATCGAAATCGCCCCAAGAACCAAATACACCATTTGAGTAACCAGACAGCCAGTTTTTCAGAAGTGCGATCGCCTCCGGGTAAGTGGGAGCTTCCTCGACTTGTGCCTGAGAAATAGATGTTAGCGATTTGCAGAATTCAGTCAGCATAGGATGGCGAACTGGCTTAATAAAGCTTTGAAATTCATCAACAATACTTAGAGATTCTGAATGCACCATAACCGCTCCTATTTCGATAATTTCCATTTCCTCTTTTCTGATCTTTCCGCGATCGCAGCAAGTTGCTTCAAGGTCAACCACCAGATAGTAATTGTAATGCTGTAAATTCATATAAATTAAACCTCACATAATATATTTCTGGCTCTGGCGCTCCCACCAAAGAAACCGGGTTTTTTACGAAAAAACTTCGTTACAGCCCGCAGATTCAGCAAAAAACCCGGTTTCTGAGCCCCATGCGTAAGCCCTATATTGATGACTTACGCATATTCTTCAAAACCAGGAGGTGTTTCATCAAAATCATCCGCAACGTAAAGTAAAAATTCCTTGACCACAGCCAAATTGACGAGGTTTGAGTACAGCAGTCTTTTCGGGTGACTTTTCTTTCAGTTTTTGGATTTCGTTTAAAAGTTGAATATTGTTTAATAACAAAATTCACTGAACCAATTCTAATTTGAGAACTTGAATTCTCATGGCTTCTATGTTGAATAACTAGCAAATCTAGACTTATTATAAACCAATCCATCCACCGAGGAGGTACTGCCCCTCCTATCGCCGCGTTATCAGCACGGTGTCTCGCTTTTCGACTTCCGGTGGTTAATTAAAAGGAAGATGAAGGAATCGAACCCTTACAGTTAACTGTACCCCAGTTTTCAAGACTGGTTGCCAACCATTTAGCGGCATCTTCCAAGGGGTGTCTGACGGGAATTGAACCCGCTATTACTGGTTCCACAAACCAGCGCCGCTACCGATTTGGCTTCAGACACCGCAGTGGAATCAAGGAGAATCGAACTCCTAACCTCTTGCGTGCAAAGCAAGCGCTCTACCAATTGAGCTATGACCCCGTGTAAAAGATTCACCTCTGGAGTAAATCTAAAATCTAAAATCTAAAATCTAAAATCGAATGACCCCGCGTCAAAGATTCACCTGTCGAGTAAATCTAAAATCTAAAATCTAAAATCTAAAATCGAATGACCCCGTAAAAGATTCACCTGTCGAGTAAATCTAAAATCTAAAATCTAAAATTGGTGTGGTGGATTGCGATCGGATTTGAACCGATATCTTTCTAACAGCCAGTTAGATGCTTTACCAATTAAGCTACGAACCCATTTAGCAGGAGCGGTAGGACTCGAACCCACAACATTCGAGGTAGAAGCTCGACACTCTATCCAGTTGAGTTACACTCCCATGTTTTTTGTTAATGCGCGATTCCCTACGGGATAGCTGCGCTTCACGCACTTTGCGTGCAAGTTATCAGAGCATTGCGTTTTCTCAGTTACTAGAGGGACTCCGCCGATGAGTTATTACACACTCTTTAAAGGATGGCTACCTTTAAGCAAACCTGCCGGGTTCAATGCACTCCTCGTTCTCAAACGCCCGCTGATTTTGACAGCGTTACCTTTCCTCTCGTACTAAAGTATGTAGGCTCCAAAGATTGGGACACGCAAAGGGCGATCGCTCTTAATATAAAAAATTATCCATTCAATGGAATCAACCTCCTTAAATTAAAGCAAAAACAACGAGAGTGGCAGGACTTGAACCCACAACATCCGCGTCCGAAGCGCGGCGCTCTATCCATTGAGCTACACTCCCATATTGGTAGTCCTGACAGGATTTGAACCTGCAACATCTTGCTTGTAAGGCAAACGCTCTACCGTTGAGCTACAGGACTACAAAAGCGGATGATGGGACTCGAACCCATGCGCTGAGAATGGCATACTCAGATGCTAGCCTTTACATCACACCCGCAAACCGATTTTGGATTGGAAATTTGAGATTTTGGATTGAAAAAACCTCTCGTTTAGCCAAGCGGATAACGAGGATCGAACTCGTGCCTAGAGTTTGGAAGACTCGAATGCTACCGTTACACCATATCCGCAATTGTGGGGCTGGTGATAGGAATTGAACCTACAACCGACTGATTACAAATCAGTTGCTCTGCCTAATTGAGCTACACCAGCGCGCCAAACAGATGGCGAGATTTGAACTCGCAAGAAAGCTTTACAAGAGCCTTATGTTGCCAATTACATCACACCTGCATTTTTGGTGGCGGGGGCAGGAGTTGAACCTGCTATTAAGAGGCTTATGAGACCTCCAAGCCTACCCAGGCTACTTCACCCGCGATGTCACCAAATACCCCTGACTGGCATCGAACCAGCACTAACTAGATCCTAAATCTAGCGCCTCTACCAATTGGGCTACAGGGGCAAAACCGATTTGAGATTTGAGATTTGAGATTTGAGATTGAATAAAACCTCATACCCCTGACAGGCCTCGAACCTGCAAAAAACACTCGTTCTGAGCGAGTGATGTTTTCCAATTACATCACAGGGGTAAAGTCGGGATGGTTGGATTTGAACCAACGACTCCATGCTCCCAAAGCATGGCTTCTGGCCGCTGAATTACATCCCGTTCATGCTCCTAGTGAGACTCGAACTCACACTCAAAATAAAACAGATTTTAAGTCTGCCGCGTCTGCCAATTCCGCCACAGGAGCAACTAGAAACTTAGTTAAAAATTTGGTACTCCTGGTGAGATTTGAACTCACACAACACAATTTTTGAAACTGCGGCCTCTGCCAATTGGGCTACAGGAGTGTAATTGATCTGCTTTGGTAATAGCAGAACTGGGAAGGCAGGGATCGAACCTGCATTTTTCCGCTTTCAAAGAGCGGTGCCATACCGATTAGGCGACTTCCCAATAATTGGGTGCCGGGGTAGGCTTTGAACCTACATAAACTCCTATTTCAGAGATAGGCGACTTTACCAATTTGTCTACCCGGCAATTTAAAAAATGGCTGCCCCAGTAGGACTCGAACCTACAACCTAGCGGTTAACAACCGCTTGCTCTACCATTGAGCTATAAGGCAACGCAATCCCCCAAGTCAGTATCGAACTGACGACCTCTTGTTCTTCACACAAGCACTCTACCAACTGAGCTATCGGGGGAAATTTCAACGGAGAGGACAGGATTTGAACCTGCGTCGGTTTGATCCGATTCTGTTTAGCAAACAGGTGCCTTAAGCCTCTCGGCCACCTCTCCGAGCGCGAGAACGGAGGGATTTGAACCCTCAATCTTCAGTTTTATTAACTGAGATGTTATCCGGCTACACCACGTTCTCAAAATTGCAACTGCGGATTAAATGCAGTTACAAATGGGTCGGGCTGGAATTGAACCAGCAACGCTTTAAGCTACTGTTTTACAGACAGCTACCCACGCCAATAGGAGGGCCGACCCAGTTTGGAAGTGCTGACGGGAGTTGAACCCGCAATCACTTGGGTGAAAACCAAGCGGCTTAAACCATTTGCCTACAGCACTATAAATTGGCACAGGAACTGAGATTTGAACTCAGAATGCTGGTTTTGGAGACCAGAGTGTTGCCAGTTACACCATCCCTGCTTGTGGTGGCAGCGGTGGGATTTGAACCCGCATTGACCAAGGTATGAGCTTGGCGCTTTACCATTAAGCTACGCTGCAATGTCACTTTCGTTTCGTTCCTTTTAAAAGTTAAAAAAATCAATTAAAAGACTGTTAGTTTAATCTTTTAATTTCTAATTTTTAATTTCTGATTGGGAACAGAGGTTAGGGCGGGATTTGAACCCGCGAAAATCGGTTTTGCAGACCGACGCCTTCAACCACTCGGCCACCTAACCTGGGAGTCCCGACGAGGTTTGCACTCGCAATCTTCTCCTTGAGGGGGAGACGGCTTGACTTTTGCCTACGGGACTTTGACCCCCGCCGAAAAACGGATACTTGCTTTCCGACAGGAGGTGTGGATTTTAGACCAAAGTTCCAATTCCCAGATTCTTCTCCTGTGGAGTAAATCTAAAATCTAAAATCTAAAATCTAAAATCTACTGACGGGAGTAACGAGACTTGAACTCGCAACCTTTCGCTCGACAGGCGACTGCTCTGACCGGTTGAGCTATACCCCCGCGAAAATGAACAATATTCTGTCCTTGAATTATTTAAGTTGGGACGGGGTGGCGGTTGATTCCGCGTACTACAACCCGATCGGGCTATTGTTGCCGGAGTCTACACCGCCGATGTCCACAATTATGTGACACGATTAACTTCCTATTCTGTTTTCAAGGTTCATATTGCTTGTGGGATAAGGCTTTAAAGCTCTTTCCCTTCGCCATACATTTATACTACACCGCATATTACAAGACTGTCAAGGGGGTAATACAACTTTTTTTAAAATTGGGTTTTTTAAAGGGGTGTCGATCGCTCCAACCAACCCTCTGCGTTCCCTCAAACCCATATAAATCAATAGATTGTGCGGCTAAACTGATGTGGTGGCGTAAGGTAAATCTGATGCTGAAACTGTAGTACACTCCAATTTCTCTGAATTCTCGCCGTCGCGCGAGGTCGCACTTCTGGAAAATGCGATAATCAGCTTTTAGATATCAAATACTACAAATCAAACATTGTCTGAATTGCCTTTAACTCCCGTGCCCGCATCCACAGAACCCGATCGCCCAAACCTCCCTCACTGGCTACACTCCTTGGATACCTGTCCGAGTACCAACAGTTGGGCGATCGCCCGCGCGGCCCAACTCCACCACGGAGATGCAGTATTTACTAGGCGACAAACCAGCGGGCGCGGCCAACACGGGCGCACCTGGCACGCCCCAACTGGTGTCTTGACTGTTAGTTTTGTACTCGACAACCTCAACCCCAATCTGTTGCCGGGACTCAGTTTAGCAGCGGGTTTAGCCGTGATTTACGTGATCGAAGATTTGGTTCCCGACTGTCGCGATATGCTGCGCCTGAAATGGCCAAACGATGTCTGGATAGATCGCCACAAATTAGCCGGAATTCTCTGCGAAGCCACCAACGGCAATGTTTCTGGCAAAACTCGCGCGGTTGTGGGAATTGGACTCAACCGCTGCGTAGATTTCGCGGCTGCGGGATTAGATGAAAGGGATCTCGGCAATGCGGTAAGCTTGCATTCTATTGCTAGTACAGTACCAGATGAACTGTGTTTGCTCGATCGACTGCGGCACTATTTACTCGAACTAGCCGATATGTTTTCTACCACAGACAAGCCAGCCTCCAAGTCCGGTTTAGCGCTACTTTTGCCGGAATTGCGCCGCCGCGATGCGTTGATTGGCTGCCCGGTGGCGATCGAACTTTCCTCCGAAACCATCTGCGGAGAAGCCGCGGGCATTGATGGATGCGGCCGCTTGTTAGTATGCTTGGCGGGCGATCGAATACAACCCTTTACCTCCGGGCGAGTTCGATTAATTTAAGAGGAAGAAGGAAGAAGGAAGTTCGGCAACGGATTCTGTAACGGATGTAACGGATGTCAGGAAGAAGGAAGAAGGGAAATGCAGTCAGAGCAATATTTTCAGGGCTCAAAAATGTCCTAACCGTCTTGCCAGTTACTATAAATTAAGATAAAGAAGTCATTAGTCATTAGTCATTAGGGAAAATTCCCAATTAACAATCCCCTATTCCCTATCCCCTATTCCCTATTCCCCATTTTAATTTATCACCTCAAATACTACCAATCTGTTCAGCCACAGCGGTTGACTTGGTTCCACACCTTCGGGACGACCCTTAGTAGAAGCAACTTGTATTCTGTTGCCATTTATCCCTTGTTTAACCAAAATACCTTTCACATTTGTCGCCCTTTCCAGTGCCAACTTTTGATTTTCGGCCGGAGCACTTTTAAAATCGCTGTAGCCAATTATCCTCAAATTCTTCGTCCTATTTTCCTCCATATATTCCTTGACTTTGCTAAGCTTTTGTGCTACGTCTTTCGCCTGCAAACTTGCCGAACCGGCACCGAAATACACGCGAACTGCCATTATTTTTGACTGCGGTTTAGTTCCTATTATTACTGTATTTGTTACAGACTTCACCCCTGGAATTTTCTCAAAAGCTTGAGTTATTTTCTGAGCATCTGGCACTTTGCTTACGCTACCTGCAACGGCGACTTTTCCCTCTGCATAGCGAGCCGAGATATCAATGCTTTCTACTTTATTCAAAAGAGCTGCCGTCCGCTTGACATCGGCTTCGACTAAAACCGGATCGGGAGGGACTTCAACAGCTATAATTTTATTTTCAATTCCTAATTTTGGAGCCGCTTGCTGAGCGATTTTCTCCGCTTTAGATCGCAGCTTTTGATTCGGCACTCGTCCAGAAATCTCCAATATTTTATCTTTAACATCTGCCGCGAGGCGATAAACCGATAACTCCGGAGCAGATTGTAAAGCTAAATTCGTATCTGCTTCTAAGCTCGCTTCAACTCCGCTGCGGTATTGATGAATTCCCCAAGGTACACCAATTACACCTAACGCTGCCAAACAGATAATTGGTAAAATTGGAAGTTGAGGAGATTTAACTTTTACCTCTGTATCGATTAATTTTTGCAAGTACGAGTTTACTTCTGCCGGCACAGTGGCTGGATCGCCGTTAAATGACTGGATTTGAACCCCGTATTCTTGAACAATCTTTTTGAATATCGCTCGCATTTTGTACTTAAACCACTGGCGGGTTTCTCCTTGCATAACTACTGCCAGATAACACGAACTCGCTACTTCCAATACGATCGTAGATGTGCCGTATTCTATAGCATCAATCTCTGCAATATTTCTCGACTGAGATATGCAATCGTTGACAACAGCCCGAATAGCAGTCAGCATCCCTGCTACCGTGTCTAATTCTAGCTGTTCGCATTGAGAATGCTGCACTGCTGAAATTACTAATCCCGATTTTGCTTGAATTAAAAAAACAGCTTTAACACTCAGTGCTGTTGTTTCTTTCATCAGCAATTCAGATTCAGAAATGCCCTGAAATTTGGCTTTAATTTTGCGACTAATTCCCTCTGGACTTAAAGCTGATTCGAGTTTTTCATTAATCTCCCGCATCCTCTCGGCGATGTATTTTAAAATCGTGCTGCCGATAATCGGATAAAGTGCATCCGACATTGCTTCTCGCTTGAGATGAATTTGCTGTTTGATAGCGGCGGCCATTTCCGGGGCGATCGCCATTGCAATTTCATCGGGAGATTCACTGATTCTGTGGCTGATTCCCACAGGAATAGCCGGCGATATGGCTACTCCCATCGACTGCCTATTTTGTCGGGTTTTGGTATTAATTACTTCATCAATTATCGGAGATATGGTTTCGGCAAATGATTTTTTTGACTCATTAATTGTTTGAATCATCATTTCCGGAAAGATTATTTTGATTCTGGCGAGTAATTCTTCCCGATTGCCTCCCCATTCAGCATCAGTAATTTTGCGATCGAGTTCCCCTACTTTATCGTTGAGTCTGTAATTATAACCGACAACTTCATCTAACAATGGTAAAATAGATTCGAGTACCGATTTTTTTAGTTGGGCGTGATGGCTAACCATCAGCTCATCAATCAAAGGTTTCAGTAAATCTGTAAACAAGTCTGTCGATTCATAAATTCGGTGTTCGATCGCCACAATCTGTTGTTCGATCTTCCCGAGTCTTTGATCGATCCTTTTATTCTGAATGATTGCATCAACAGCCGGGGCGATCGCAGATTCTATCTCTAGCTTTGCTTCGCCGATGTTTCGGGACAACATTTCTACAATCACTGGCATTATTCTTGCCATCAACCCTTCTATTTCGGCTAAAACTTGCTGCTGAACAGCGACAATCTTACTGTCATTATTTAATATTTGTGCTGCAATACCGCTGTTTTGAATAGCCCTGTTGACAGCGGGCGCGATCGCCTCTCTCACCTCTAACTTTGTCTCGTCGATTTTCCGGTTCAGCGACTCAATCATTAACGGCATCAACCTTGCCATTATTTCTTCCGGCTGAGACTTTTGCTGTCGCTGAAGATTATTTAGTCTACTTTCTACGTCGCTCAATTTGCCTTGAACTTCTCTTTGAAGAATTGCTGATTCTATCAAAGGTTCGATCGCCGCTGTTACCTCTAATTTTGATTCATCGATTTTCCGGTTCAGCAAATCAGTTATTGCTGGCATTAGCATCGCCATTATCTCTTCTGGCTTCTGGATTGGCGACTGTTGCGCAGCCAGCCTGCGCTCTATGATACTCAATACTTTTTCTTCTATTTCTACCCAAGCTATTCTTACTTGTACTGAGGGTGCGACACTTGCTATAACCTCTAACTTTAATTCACTAATTTTGCGGTTCAGCAACTCGCTAACTACCGGTACTAGCTGCTTGATTAAATCTTCTGGTTGCTGCTGGTAACGCTGCTGAATATTCGCAACTCTATCTTCAATTCTTACTACGTGTTCTTCAAGTCCGTTTTGATTGTAAATTACTTGATTGACTTTCGGTGCGATCGCCGAAGCTACTTCTAACTTAGACTCCTCTAGCTTGCGGTTGAGCAGCTCGCCCACCACCGGTATCAGCCGTTGCATTAACTGTTCTGCATTCGGCAGTTGCTGCTGGTTGAATTTAGCAATTTGATTTTCCAAATCCGCTAATTTCGTCGGCAATTCGAGTCCATTAATTTTATTACTGCTCGCGAGTTCGATCGCCTTTTTGAATTCAGACTTCAACCCCTCTAATTCTTCTCTCACTAACTCAGGAATTAACGGTCTTAGTAAATTCATCAACTCTTCGGGCTCAGACATGAGCTGCTCAAAATTTTCCAACCTTTGTTCCACGCTCAAAACATTACTGTAAAATTCCGGTAAATCTCTTTCAAACAGCAGTTGCTGTAACCGCTTAAACTCTTCCACTGCTTGTTCTAATTCTTCCTCCGACGGTCTATATTTTTTTTCTACATTTGCGATTATAGATGAATCAGGTTTTTCATTATTGTTTTCTTGTCTTTGAGAGGGCATCTCTTCATTGTCAGTTAATACTTCGGGTACAATAGGCGGTGATTCGATCCGAAAAGACAATTGGTTGCGCCGATTTTCCTCATCCTCAAATCGCTGAACAGACTTTTCAGAAAGCGGTAATTTCAGCTCGCTTGGTTCTTTTTTTGATTTTTTTAATAACTGGAATTCAGTCAGTATGGTTAGCAATTCCTGAAGTTGCTCTCCTGCTTTAGAACTTGCCATAGTTGCATCAGAAACCTCTTTTCCTGACTGATATATTTTGCCTGAATTATCATTAGATGGTGTCATACTGCGCTACCCAAACGTGATTTTAATCTACCGAAGGAAATTATCAGCTTGCTTGCCGCCTCACCCCAGCGAAAATCAATAGGAATGACACAATTTTTCCAAGCGTCAGGCGTACTAAAGCTCTCGCCCTATTTTAACTGCTGTTCTGCGACTAGCCAACTGAGCCGCCAACTGCAATGCTGCCTTCATGCTGGAGGCATCTGCAATCCCTTGACCTACAATATCAAAAGCTGTGCCGTGATCCGGAGATGTGCGCACAAAAGGCAAGCCAATTGTAGTGTTGACAGCTTTGTCGAAAGCCATCAATTTTACTGGAATCAACCCCTGGTCGTGGTACATTGCCAAGTAACCGTCGTGAGCTTCTGTGGCTAAACCGTACCAAACTTTAGCCGGTTTTACCCACAGGGTATCGGGGGGGACTGGCCCGTCTAACTGTACTTGAGGAAAGCGATCGCGCTGCGTTTCCAACCAAGGTATCATCCAGTCTTGCTCTTCATTTCCCAGTTTGCCATTTTCGCCGCTGTGAGGATTTAAGCCAGAAATCGCTATTTTTGGTCTTTCCAGCCCAAAATCTTCCCGCAAACACTCTACCAGCAATTCTAGTTTTTCGCTCAGCAATTCTGGACTCAAAGCATCGGGGACTTGACGGATGGAAATATGTGTGGTAGCCAGTAAAGTTACGAGCGTCCAGCCGCTGTGGGGAGATGTGGCGGCAAACAGCATTCCGAACCGCTGCGATTTTGCCCTTTCTGCGAGGAGTTCTGTTTGTCCGGGATAATTGTAACCTGCCGCTTGCCAGCAAGTTTTGGAAATCGGGCCTGTCACGATGGCGGAGAATTCGCCGGCGATGGTACGGGCGATCGCGCTTTCCATGTAAGCAAAGCTAGCCGCCCCGCTAGCTGCACTCCCGACGCCCGGGACAATTTCGCCCCACTTGCTGTCTGGTTCAATATCAATAATGTTTAATGTTTCGGGATTTGCCGCTTCTGCTGCGGGATTGCTCGATCGCAACTTATCGTAAGTTTGCTGCAAAACTCTCCTAGAACCTATAACCGTCGCCTTCAAAGCAGCAGCGGGATCTGCCAATGCCTTGAGAATCACTTCCGGGCCAATTCCCGCCGGATCTCCCAGAGTTACAGCTAGTTTTGCTTCCCGATCGAGACTCAAGGCAGTTCTCTCCAACAAAATACATGAATTTGGGCACTGAAATTTTAGCATTCATGTAGCTGGTAGCCCCAAATTATATTATCTTTATTTAATGCGATCGCCCAATTGGACTTATCAAACCATGAATCCTGAAATTTTCAATGCAGCCTTTTTGTCCTTTTCCCTAATTTTCGTGGGTATAGGTGGAGGCTTCCTCCTGCTCAAATTGCAAGGCGGCGAAGAATAAGTTTTTTTCAACCAATCCTTCAGAAGCCTTCTACCTTCTGCCTTCTAGTGTCTACTTTCTGGCGAAAGCAAGCCTTCTGCCGAATATCTCAAGCCTAAAATGAGAAAAATTCAGGTTTTTGTTAAGTTTTTATAAAAAACTTAACAAAAACCTGATACCATCTTATTGAAAGTTTAAGATTCATAAATTAATCCCTAGATGACTTTATTGATTTTAGGTGCCACCGGCACTCTCGGCCGCCAAATAGCCCGCCGCGCCCTAGACGAGGGCTACCAGGTACGCTGTTTAGTCAGAAGTTACAGAAAAGCTGCATTTTTGAAAGAATGGGGCGCTGAACTCGTACCGGGGAACCTTTGCCAGCCAGACAGTCTGCCTCCGGCCCTAGAAGGCGTGAGTGCTATTATCGATGCAGCAACAGCCAGTGCTGCGGATTCTGTCAGCATCAAAAGAGTAGACTGGGACGGAAAAGTATCGCTGATCCAAGCAGCAGCAGCAGCAGGCATCAAGCGTTACATATTCTTTTCCTTTCTCGATGCCGAGAAATATCCTCAAGTCCCCTTGTTGGAAATCAAGCGCTGTACCGAATTGTTCTTAGCAGAATCCGGTCTAGACTATACAATCTTGAGACCTTGCGGCTTTTTGCAAGGACTGCTGAGTCTGTATGCAATGCCGATTTTGGACAATCAGGCAGTCTGGCTGCCCAACAAGCCGTCAGCCCTTGCCTACATGAACACTCAGGACGTTGCTAAATTTGCCGTCCGGGCTCTTTCCGTTCCTGAAACCGAGAAAAAAAGCTTTCCGGTTGTGGGAAATCGCGCTTGGGATGCTGAAGAAATCGTGCGTTTGTGCGAAAGGCTGTCAGGGAAGCAAGCTAAAATTACGCGCACCCCAGACGCCTTGTTGAAGGCTACTCGTCAATTTGCTAAGTTCTTTCAGTGGAGTTGGAACGTAGCTGACAGATTGGCTTTTTCAGAAGTTTTGGCAGCCGGAAAACCCTTGAAAGCTCCGATGGATGACGTTTACAGTGTCTTCGGAATCGACCCCAAAGAAACTACTACTTTGGAGTCTTATCTGGAAGAATACTTTAATCTGATTATGAAGAAGCTCAAGGAAATAGAGTACGAGCAGCTTAAAACTAAAAAACGGAGTAAACAAAAAATGCCCTTTACATTTTAAAGTGCCGAAAGCTGGGATTATATACAACGACGTTAAACCTGTGGCTTGTCGTATCGCCGCAGAGTTAGAAGACAAGCTGACTGCCCGCGGCTGGGAGGTTTGCTCGGTTTCTGGTTCCGGAGGAATTCTGGGCTATTCTAGCCCCGATCGCCCCCTGTGCCACAACCCGATCGAACAACTCGTCCCCCCCGGTTTTGACAGCGACATGGAGTTTGCAGTGGTTTTGGGCGGCGACGGTACGGTGCTGTCGGCATTTCGCCAAGTCGCTCCGATTGGAGTGCCGCTGCTGACTGTCAATACCGGTCACATGGGCTTTTTAACAGAAACTTACCTGAACTTGCTGCCGCAAGCTTTGGAAAAGGTAATCGCCGGAGAATACGACATAGAAGAAAGATCAATGCTGGCGGTGCGGCTGTTTCGAGAAAACGACTGCCTGTGGGAAGCTCTTTGTCTCAATGAAATGGTGCTGCACCGGGAACCGCTGACTTGTATGTGTCATTTTGAAGTGGCGATCGGCCAGCACGCCTCTATTGACATTGCCGCAGATGGAGTCATCATCGCGACTCCGACAGGATCGACAGCTTACGCCCTTTCTGCCGGTGGGCCTGTCATCATTCCCGGAGTGCCGGTGTTGCAGTTGCTGCCTATTTGCCCGCATTCAATGGCTTCGCGGGCTTTGGTGTTTTCTAACACCGAGCCGGTCAAGATTTTGCCGGCGAGTCCAAACCGCCTGGTGATGGTGGTTGACGGTAACGGCGGATGTTATGTTCTGCCCGAAGATTGGGTGCAAGTCGAGCGATCTCCGTATCCAGCCCGCTTTATTCGGGTGCAATCTTTTGAGTTTTTCCACATTTTGCGGGAAAAATTGGGCTGGGGCTTGCCTCACATTGCTAAACCCAGTTCTGTTGAGTTGCCTTGATAGTTGTTGTTGACACTCCCCGACGATCGAGGTACGGGGATTGTTGGCTCAACCAGTTGGCTTGCTCGTAGATATCATATCAAGTCCTCGCTGTAGGAAATCGCAATTCCCGTTCCCGTTTTTCACCGATTGAAGGGATTTTGATTTCTTTATCTGTTGATAAATCGTAGAATAAAGCAGCAATTAGTGTTGGTAATGTAGGGCGACATTTATCCACCGGAATCCTTAATTCTCGATCGAGCTTCCGAACCATCTCCAAAGTCAGGCTGCGTTTACGAGATAACGGTATAGTTGGAGTGTCTTCATTTCTATTCACTCTGCTTAGGACGGATTTCAAATTCTGAACGTGCCCGGAAGAAACAGACATCAAACTCGAAGAAGAAATTAGCTTGCCCCAAAATCAAAGGTACATTGGTTGCTTGTGTCCAGGCCAATGCCAGGTTAAGCGTTGGGAATGAACTAACTCGAGCATTAACAACGACTGCGCGGGCTTCAAATCGAGCCAAATTCCCAGCCAATACAACTGAGAGTGTCTCATTTTCCCAGACTAAGCCCAGTTGTAGCCCTAACTCGTAGGGCAAAACATTAACGCTTGCGCCTGTATCTAGTAAGCCCTCAGCGTTCAAGGATTGACCGTTCAGGCTGAGTGTCAATGGCAGGTAGGGCATTCGATCGACCATGCCAAGACTGCTGTCAATGATTTTGTAGGGAAATCTCTGAGCGTCAATCATTCTGTTCTTGTTGTTTTGTCGTCAGAAGATTCATTAAAACATTGGCAGCCTCAGAGCAATTGTAAGGCGACCAGACCGGATACTCTCGATCTGCCACAAAAAAGTTTGTTGCATCTTCTTCTTTGACCAGTTCTGTTGCCAGAAACTGCATCAGCCGAAGCTTGTCAATTTTTGAAAGTTCCTGGATCTGTGACATTAGTTCAGCCAATGGCATTTGAGAATCTCCTCGTTTGAGGTTTGGCGAAAAGATTGGATCTACTAGCTTGTTGCATGGGTGCGCGATCGAAGCGTGTCTATTTA
Organism: Microcoleus sp. S28C3; assembly: GCF_036700785.1. Classification (NCBI taxonomy): domain Bacteria; kingdom Bacillati; phylum Cyanobacteriota; class Cyanophyceae; order Oscillatoriales; family Microcoleaceae; genus Microcoleus; species Microcoleus sp. S28C3. Next base: position 21,519 of record NZ_JAUBPO010000103.1, read on the forward strand.
TTCTACCAAGTTTCTGTAGGTCAAGCTCTCGATCGAGATTCCGAATCATCTCCAAAGTCAGGCAGCGTTTGCGAGATAACGATTGAGTTCAACGGCGGTTAGTAACCCTGGCATCCCCACCGATTATCTTTATTCCGCCGTTGCAACGATTTGTTAGGTAGCTGGCAACGTATCATCAGAGCTTTCTCCATTGCCTTGAATTGCTACCCAAGGAAGTTTTGAATACTGATCTTTGATCTTTTCTAACTCATCTAGTGCTTGCAGGAAAAATCTTTTGACAGCCACCACATGGTCTTCTTCAGAAAGAAAATCCTGTAAACTTTTGTCTCGAACTATTCCTGCCCAGTCTTTTGAGCTATCTAAGTTATAACCCCTCCAACCGTACTGTTCGCAAATATCTTTCATCGTTTCAATAATTTCTGCTCGACGCGGTGAATTAGGATCTACTTCAAGTACGAGACGTACTATTGGGTAATCAGTTAAATGTGATGTCTTTAGAATAAAGCCTAGACCACACCACCATCTTCCACTTGGCATTGAGGCAGTCATTAAATACCGCCCATGCCATTGAATCTGGGTAAGAGCTGTAGACTTTTGCTTAATTGCTCCCAGAACTTTCTCAAAGCGCTGACTGACTTCTCCCCACATTGTCTCTTCCATAAGTTTTAGTGATTTTGTGAAATTTGCTAACGCAATCACGTCAATAGAAGAGAACTGATTGTTATGTGCCATGCGATACTCATCCATAAATGTCACAATTTCTTTAACAAGCATTGTATCTGCCTGAGATTTCAAAAATCGATAGAACTGATGCCACCTCAATTGCCTGAACTGAACGGTAGATTGAGAAATATTCTTGAAAATATCTGCTTGATCTTTTGGATCAAAATCACGAGTAATGTACAAAAGAAATTTGTGCTGGAACCCTGAAAATCCATGCAAAATCTCGGCATACCTTGAAAGCTGCTCGTAGCCTTCCTGAGAGCCAATCTTACTTTCGATAAAGATGATGCTACGACTTTTAGCATCTACTAGCTCAATTAAGATATCTGGGCGGCTAGCTAAACGATGATCATCAAGAGGCTCAAACTCCCTCTGTGTTGAAACATAGGCATCCAAATAAATATTTATATCCAATAAGTTTAAATTCTTAAGCCAAGAATAGAGAATTTCCTTGTCTGTACTGAAGAGGTAGGCGACCAACTCAGTGAAGAAATCTTCTAGCGGAATACTGCCTGTATTGAGATTTAAGAGCCGACTGAAAAGCGCCACTAACATTCACCTATGTTTTACTCTCAACAAGTGAGTTTACCGTACGGCCCTAGCCAGAGGCTCAAGCTACCTAACTTATAATTGTATCGCATTTGCGGTACAACACTGCATATAGTCGAATAATACCGCCGCTTGAGGATGTATGTCAACCTCTTCTTACTCCCCATCAGAATCTCCTTTCCTCGATCGAGTTCGCCGCACAATTCAACTTAAACACTTAAGCCGTCGCACTGAAAAAAGCTATCTTTATTATATTTGAGATTAGAGTCGATAGAACACCCTTGGCGATCGCAAAAATCGAGACATTCATCAGAACTTCTTCACGCACGAATAGCTGTAACGGTTCGCCCCAGTGGTGTCAGATGAATTTCAGTATTCAGTCGTTCTTCTAATTCGATCGCCTTCTCGCGTCGCTCGAATATCACCAACCACCCTTCATCTTGTCCCAATCGAGCCAAATATCCATCTAACTGTTCCAACCCTTTACTCAACGGATCGACTTTCAGAGTTCGCCAAACCTTCAGTTCAATTCCCAATGTTACTTCACCATAACGCAAACATAAATCCATTCTGTCGCGTTCGATCGCATATTCCCGCTCCAATGTTCGCCCACCATTAATCACTCGATGCAGAAATGCCATCAACACTAAATGAGGGGCTATTTCGGGATAAGATGCACTTTTGAGTGTCGAGTTGAAGTACAATACTCCGGTAAATCGTTTTAGCCCGAAGGATGTCATCAAAATTATTAAATAAAGAATTGCCACAGGAGGTAAATATATGAGTTCCTATGTGCTTGGTTTTCAGGAGATTGACAAAACAAAAATCATGGTTGTTGGGGGTAAAGGCGCAAACCTGGGGGAACTTTCCAAGATTGAAGGAATCCGCGTACCGGATGGCTACTGTATTTCTACTGAAGCCTTTAAAAGAATCATTGGGGAAACGTCGTCGATTAACGAATTACTCGATCGCTTATCCCTTCTAAAGGTGGAAGACCGGGATAAAATCGGTGAACTTAGCGGTGAGATTCGTAGGGTCATCGAAGGGATAGCCATTCCTCAAGACATTAATGAAGAGATCGCCCGCCTCCTCTCCAGGCTTGATGAAAAAAATGCCTATGCAGTACGATCCAGCGCAACTGCAGAGGATTTACCGACGGCCTCTTTTGCAGGCCAGCAGGATACGTATTTGAACATTATCGGAAACGAGGCAATCTATCAGCATATCAGCAAGTGCTGGGCATCGCTATTTACCGAGAGAGCAGTAATTTACCGCCTTCAAAACGGCTTCGACCACCGTAAAGTCCACCTGTCTGTGGTTGTTCAGAAGATGGTCTTCCCGCAGGTAGCAGGAATTTTGTTTACTGCCGATCCTGTGACTTCTAATAGAAAAGTGTTATCCATTGATGCCAGCTTCGGACTTGGCGAGGCCTTGGTCTCCGGCCTGGTGAATGCCGATAACTATAAAGTGTGTAACGGCACGATTATCGATAAGAAGATATCTACCAAGAAACTGGCTGTTTATGCCTTAAAAGATGGCGGTACGAAAGCACAGGAAATTGAGCCTGAGAGACAGAATAGGCAAGCGCTGACGGATGAGCAGATTGTACAGCTTGAGCGCACGGGCAGAAAAATCGAAGAACATTTCGGCTGTCCCCAGGACATCGAATGGTGTTTGGTTGATGATACATTTTATGTTGTCCAGAGTCGCCCAATCACTACTTTATACCCCATCCCTGAAGCGAACGATCGGGAAAACCACGTCTATGTATCTGTCGGTCACAACCAAATGATGACCGATGCCATGAAACCATTGGGATTGTCTTTTTTCCTGTTAACGACCCATGCACCCATGCACACTGCTGGTGGAAGGTTATTTGTTGATGTTACAGCGACGTTGGCTTCACCTGTCGGCAGAGAAACGATATTAAACGTCACATTGGGAAAATCCGATCCCCTCATGAAAGACGCACTTACAACCATCATAGAGCGGGGAGATTTTATAAAATCGTTACCCGACGACGATCGGAGTCTCGGCAAAAGCAGTAAAGGTCGATCGCCTGCTGATTTTCAAACCCTAAACGACTACGATCCGGCGATTGTTGCTGATTTGATTCAACAGAGTCAAACCTCGCTCGAAGCGTTAAAACAAACCATCCAAACGAAATCAGGATCGGATCTGTTGGATTTTATCCTGGAAGATATCCAGCAATTAAAGAAGACCAACTCTGATTCACAGAGTTTTGGTGTGCTTATGACTGGTATGAATGCTTCCTCCTGGATCAATGAGAAAATGATGGAGTGGTTAGGTGAAAAGAACGTAGCAGACACGCTTTCTCAATCCGTATCCAACAATATTACTTCGGAAATGGGTCTGGAGTTGTTGGATGTTGCAGATGTGATTCGCCCGTATCCAGAAGTAATCAATTACTTGCAACATATAAAAGACGATAGCTTTTTGGATGAGCTGGTTAAGCTTGATGGTGGACAGGAAGCCCAGGACGCCATCTATGCTTTTCTCAACAAATACGGAATGCGATGTGCCGGAGAAATCGATATTACTAGAACTCGTTGGAGCGAAAAACCAACGACACTTTTTCCCATAATCCTTAGTAACATCAAAAACTTTGAGCCTGGTGCCGGCAAGCGGAAATTTGAGCAGGGGCGACAGGCGGCTTTGAACAAAGAACAAGAGTTGTTAGAACGATTGAAGCAATTACCGGATGGTGAACAAAAAGCCAAAGAAACAAAGCGGATGATCGGCCTAGTCCGGAATTTCGCAGGCTATCGTGAATATCCAAAATACGGCATTGTTAATCGCTACTTCGTTTATAAGCAGGCGTTGCTGAAAGAAGCCGAACAACTCGTACAAGCCAACGTTATTCATGAAAGAGAAGATCTTTACTACCTCACTTTTGAAGAACTGCACGAAGTTGTACGCACAAATAAACTGGATTACCAGATCGTCAGCAAACGAAAAGACGAGTACAGATCATTTGAAAAACTAACTCCCCCACGTGTTCTCACGTCTGATGGTGAAATGATTTCCGGTGCGTACAAACGAGAAAACCTCCCGGCTGAAGCTATTGTAGGCCTGGCTGTTTCTTCCGGAGTTATAGAGGGACGAGCACGTGTCATCCTAAACATGGAAGACGCCGATCTAGAAGATGGAGATATATTAGTCACCTCGTTTACTGACCCTAGCTGGACACCATTATTTGTATCCATAAAAGGTCTAGTCACCGAAGTTGGTGGACTGATGACCCATGGAGCAGTTATCGCGCGTGAATATGGCTTACCGGCAGTTGTCGGAGTAGAAAATGCGACCAAACTGATCGAAGATGGGCAACGAATTCGCGTACATGGAACAGAAGGGTATGTAGAAATCCTTTGGCACTCCCCGACCTGAAAGTACGGGGATTCTTAAGACATTTCTGTCAAAATATCCCTATTGCTAGGGTTCCCAGGCTGATACCAATTCACTATGAAGATACACTAATTGAGGCTGATGTCTTTCTGGTTGGAACTATATCCTTAGCGTTATATTA
>NZ_JAUBPO010000002.1:0-164655 GCF_036700785.1 Microcoleus sp. S28C3
GCCGCAGCGATGGAGAATAAAGTCTGTGGGAATCGAGTCGATTTCTATTTGGGACACCTAGCCCATTGTCAGACCTATGTGCCCAACCGAGTTGAATATGTAGTGGCGGATAGTTTCTACAGCAAACGAAAATGGGTCGATGGGGTCGTGAAACTGGGCTGGAATGCCATTGGAAAACTGCGTCAAGATGCGAATTTAAAATATTTGTATCAAGGTCCCCGTCGTCCCGGTCCCGGTCGTCAGAAAACCTATGACGGCAAGGTTAATCCCTTGGAACGCTCGCTCAACTATTTCACCTTAGCTCAGACATTAGAGGATGGGGCCGAACTATGGACTGCCGTAGTCTGGTCAGTTTCTCTTGAACGGAGAATTCGATTGGTCTGCTTAGTTCGGATGGTCGATGGGAAAGAACGCTATATTCTGTTGTTTTCTACCGATGTCCATCTGAGTGCTAGCAATATCTTGGCTTATTATCGCGCTCGATTTCAGATTGAGTTTATCTTTCGCGATGCCAGGCAATATACCGGAATGGTCCATAACCAATCTCGCAATCTGGAGGCGATCGATGCTCAGGTCAATGGAAGTCTAACGGCCTTAAATTTAGCCAAGGCGACCCTTCGACAGGAGTTATCCATTGAGGGAGATTCCACCCCCGAAGTCGTCTCATTTTCGATCGCATCGTTCAAACGAAAAGCCCTAAATGAGCATTTATTAGACTTATTTATCACCATGTTTGGCTTGGACCCAACTTTGATTAAATTAAATCCAAACTACCGAAAACTCCTAGAATACGGCTCTCTCAGAGCCTGACTCTCCCAAAATATGTCCGAACTGTTGTCAGGAGTAAATTGATAATTGAGGACAACTTGGCGTTTTGCCAACATTAATTCCCACTCTAAGAGAATGCTGCGTGTCAAACTGTAGAGATCCATTGGCTGTAACTCCAAAGGGACACCTACAATATCACCCTGCTGCATTTCAATCAGAGAATTAATCAGTTTGATTTGGCGCAAACAGCTTTGCAGGATACTTTCTAAACTTGACTTATCAATAACAACTTCATTTTCTCCTACCACTTTCTTCGGTTTAACTGACTGCTCTTTGAGGAAACATTGCAAAATAATTGACATTCCTGTAATGGGATTTCGCAAGTCGTGGGAAACAGCGTGCATAAAAACTTTCAAACCCATTTCAGCCTGTTGTCTTTCCTGAATTTCCTGAGCGAGTTGGCTATTTTGTGTAACCAGTTGTTTGTTAGCACAAAGAAGTTGCTGCTGCAATCGGCTCATTTTTAGCTGAGCTTCCACTCGTACCAGCACTTCCATCGGCTCAAAGGGTTTAATAATGTAGTCAGCGCCACCTGTTTCAAACCCTTTTACTTTGTCAAAAATATCATCCAAAGCACTAATAAAAATAATCGGAATTTCTGCCGTATTCTCTTGTGCTTTTAAGTGACGGCAGACTTCATAGCCATCCATCCCTGGCATTTTTACGTCCAACAAAATTAAGTCGGGAGGCTGGAGGCTCACTGCTTTTTACGCTCGCTCTCCACTAATGACCTTCCTGACTTTGTAGCCACTTTCAACCAGCACTTTAGACAGTAAGTGAATGTTGTCACGGCTGTCATCTACAATCAAAATATCAGCTTTTATTTGCATAATTTAAGAGGGGGAGGGGGAAGGGGAAGGGAAGGGGAAGGGGGGAGAAAGGGAAGGGAGGGGATTAGAGGTTTACTTCCTACTCACTTCTTTGTACTTTTGAGAAGGCGAGGGGAAAGGAGAAGGAAGGATAAATTTTCGCTTTTCTTTATTCAATAAAAGCAGGATTTACGCAATTGGTACATTATCCCCAAATAATCAGCTTTTTCTACCCTTCCCCTTCCCCTTCCCCCTCCCCTTCTTTCCCAATCTCAGCATTTAGCAGTTTCTTCCTAAGACTGCTAAAAATTAATGCTTCCGCAGCCAGAGACTTAGAAGAATTGGCAACATTCCTAACCTCCACCTCTCCAGTTGTCACTGGTTCATCGGGGTCATTGGGATGAGGCAGCATTTTTTCAGCAGCTCGAATCCGATTTTCCAATTCCTGATCGATATTAATTAATTGTCCTGTCAATCGGTTAACAGACAGCAAGGCTGCTCTTTGAGACAACTGCGGACAGATATGACTGTCCCAGAGAGCTTCTGACTCTTTAGCTTGCTTTAAGTCTCGTTGTCGAACCGGGATTTTCAAGGAATAGGGAAACAGAGCTTCTGAATCCGAACTGTAAGCCGGTGAAGTGATAACGCACTTCCCTTGCGGAAACCTCAGAATCTCATCGGCACTCAAAAGCGGTTTCTTTTGCAACTGCTCGCTCCAATTGACAGAACGGCTTGTTTGTTGCCCCGTCGAGCTACCTGTAGAGCGATTTTTTACCAGCACTTCCACTTCCCCATACCGCTTAGAATACTTCTCCGCTGTATCAAAATCACCGGGGTTGAACAACACATGAGTTGACAAAGCACTTGCGATCGCCGCCCCTTTTTTATCCCCATAGAGATTATAGAGTTGATTGAGGGATTGAATGCCAACAATCGGCACGCCACCAGCCGAACGATATTCGTTAGCCCACTGATCCATTCTATCGAACTTGAGAGACGGAAACTCATCGAGACAGTACACAAATGGGTCAGAACGTACTCGACTCAAATTAGACACTACACATAAGTGAATAGCAGCAGCTAATAGCGGCCCCACTACAGTGCGCCTTTGGTCGTCTAATTTAAAAATAATGCACTTTTTGCCCGACAAAACAATGGGAATTGTACTGTGACCAATAAATGCCCGCAGCAAATCTTTTTGAATAAAACTTGAATAAGTTGCCTCTGCACTTGCCTTGATACCCGCCACTGTTTTTTCAGCATCTTTTGAACTTAATAACTGCGAAAAACTAGAGGCAATCCACCTGTCCATTTTGAGGGGATGGCCCTCCGGGCGGTGGACAGCATGGTGAATGCGACTAACTAAATCGGGAAGCTGAATAATCGCATAAACAAAAGCTAAATCCGGGTAAGGACTGCCTTTTGCTAACTGCACTAAACCCTTCGCCATTAACTCCCCTGCTTTCTCAAAAAACTCATTACCTTTACTCTCTCCCGGACTTGCATTGCGAGCAATAACTTGCCCAATTTCTGCTGCCATTACAGCATCTTGTGCATCCCTCATAAAATCCAGAGGATTAATAGTACCACTGTAAGCTTCCCCTGGTGCAAACACTTGCACGTCATAGCCGTAGCGCACTGCCAGGGGCGCGTGCAGCTTCATCTGGCCTCCTTTTTTATCGTAAATAATCACAGGAAAGCCTTGCTGAAATGCACTCTCAACCATCCGATCAATCACACTAAAGGTTTTGCCAGAACCCGGAGCACCAATTACTAAAGTACCGCGTTCAGCATGAGGAAACCAAACAGTAGGATTTGCGCCTAATAGCGTTTGTAACTGAGCGCTCAATACCTTTATATTTTTGAACCAATAAGTCGGCGTGCCGCTCCATAAAGTAACGGGTTGCCGTTTTTTTTCTTTCATTTGTTTGAGGGCCAGACCTGTCGCTGCCATCTTTTCAGCCGTACCGCACAACCGACCTGAAGTAACTTTCCCTTTGCCACTTCCAATTATCTTTGAGAAAACAAACAAAGCTAGTAATAAGCCTAGCATTGAAAGTCCTTCTGGATTGATAAATTGACCAATCAAACCCTTAAAGTCTATGCCAATAAGCGGGCGTTTAGTTGCCGGCTGGGTTTGTACTTGAAGCACTAATTTTGGGTTGTTTTGAGAAAACAATTGAAGATTTTTCATAGGAAGGGGAAGGGGAAGGAAAAACTAGGTTATTGAGGGAGGGGAAAGGAGAAGGGGAAGAAGAAGGCTGCGCCGTGAGATATACCGAACGGAAAAACAAGTTATTGTTAGCTTTTATGGCTACTAAGCTGTCATCTACAAACCTGCACTCTGCTGTATCCTTCCTCTTCCCCTTCCCCTCCCCTTCTACATTCAAAGAACGGCTATCGCCTCTTGGGGTTGATAACGACTCAAATAAGTAAATAATGGTCAGAACTAATAACGCTACACCCCAAACAAAGACTAAAATATCAACACCTAGAAGTGCAAAGGAAACTACTCAAGAAAACACAACTTCTGAAGCATATCAAGTTGACCCAGAACTATTCGGCAGTGGATACAATCAAGCACGCAAACCGTCTTTACCCTACGGTATTGTCATAAATGACAACCCTGCTGGCATCTTAATTCCTACTGACCAACTCATTAAAGCTGAGTGGTACTCCATCCCGTCTGAATCAGACTTAACAACAGTTGAGTTAACTGAAGAAGTGACAGGATTGCTGCTCCAAAAAGTGAAAATTTTGGTATTAGCTTTTATGCCAGAGTACATTCGATACAAGGATATTGAAGAAAATGGTGAATTAGCTGGTGCATTTGTTGGATTGTATGACGAATACCGCCATAGTTTCAACAAAAAGATGCAGGAAGTCTGTTCAGAACACGCTCTCATTTTCTTAAATTCCCAGAATTTACCATTGCACAAATCCCCCATAGTAGTGCGGTTCAAAAATGTATCTCTTTGGAGCTTTAAGAGTGCTAGAGAAGAGTTTTACCGCAACTTAGAAAGGGCATTTGCTGATTACTTTGAGGTAGAATACAGTGGCAAAAATGACCGATGGCGCTCATTAGGAGTTTTGAATGTTCACTTCCGAGCTATCAAAGAAGGGGAAGGCAAAAATAAATCGTTCTGCTGCAAAACTTACAGCATTACTAAGCCAACTCAGGCGAATTTGCCTAAACTATATCTCGGTAAGCCGAAGCAGAAAAAAGAGGTTTGGAATTTACACAATAGCATTGGTGGCTTTCTTGAAGCTGGAGAAGCTCAATTACCTGCTTTAGCGGCTGATACTGATAACCAACCAGAACGTTCAGCATCCCTTAAAGTTCAGGTGTTGCCTGCTTTAAGTAAAAATTCAGACCACCGTAAAGGTCAAGCGAAAAGTCAATCCAAGCTACCTCGTAAAATAGCACAAGTTGAGTCAGAATTTGATACAGAACTAGACGAATTGGATGACTTTGAAGAACCGACAGAGGTTCAAATTGAGGTGGATGGAGAAACTGACCTTGATTAAGTTTTGAAGAACAGAGGGAAGGGGAAGGAAAGATAATTTTAGCTTTCCTTTCTTCAATCAATACTTCGGAAAGTTTGGGGAAAATGACTACAAGGGTTAATTGGCTCTTGGTGGTAATTTTTCTCAAACTCTTATCCTGTCGTCGTTGGTAATCAAAAACTGTGCGATACTCTGCACTCCGCATTCCCCTTTTCTATGTCAATTGATAGACAAGCCCATTATAGCAAAACTTCAGCCTGCGTTGGCTTTTTTTTACGAGTTGGTTGACCAGTAAACAGGGCAATTCCACGTCACCTTGTTCGCCTCTTTCAACTTCAAATAAAGCTGTTTTTGGGGCAATATTGGGGTTAAGGTAAGCTGTGAAAACTTCGCTCTGAGCCTGATTTTTATCATTAGGAATTAAGTAGCCAACGTAAAGACAGCCCATCTTGCCACACAGCTTAGAATTGTTAAAGTCGTACAAATTCAGTTGACCTTTCTTACCCGTCACTTGTTGGACACGCATAGTGGCGATCGCTTCTTTTGGCTCCAAAATACTGCTATGAGACTGTACAATCTCGCTCAAAATTTCTGCGGGAGCAATTCCACTAGCTTTCTCCCAGGACAACTGAGACAAAGTTGTATCACTACTCGCACTGCAAGCAGCCGTACCCAATAGCATTGCTAAGCCAATAAAAACTGTTAAACCAATGCGAAACCAATAGCCAGCCCGATTCAACCAAGCTGGGGGTTGACTGTATTTGACTACCTGTTCATTCAACTCTTGCATATTTTCCTCTATTCAAATGCTAATAAATTCAATGAGTGAGTGTAGTTGCCGCTATTGCTACTGCTAAACCCAAAATGGCTTGTAGTAGGAATGATTTGAACTGGCGTACTGAAAATTCTCCCCTAAAGAACTGTATTGACCCTAAAACCATGCTGATAGTCGCGGCTATTGGCAACCAACGAGTACGCCAAGTCCATGTCTCACCGCCAGAGTGGTTGCTGATAGAACTCGAAATGCAACTGCTATTGTTGCGGTTATAGTTGTAAAGCGTTTTGACTTTTTCTCCGTACTGCTTAAGCGAGTAGCCTCCTAAAATGTCCGAGTAGCTGGCATCCACCTTGCTACCAGAACCCCCAAAGTGCTTTTGTGCCACTCGTTCAATTAAGCGATCGCCACTGAATAACTGCCTAGTTTTCGGGTCAATTTCCTGCTGCGTGCCAACTACACTCTCAGCCAGAGAATTTTGCAAAACCCGATCTTGAACCGCTGGGGGAAAATATTGAAAAAGCTCCTCAGAAGTAGGCTGGGTGCCACTATTAACTTTCTTGAGGAACTCCGCACCCCCAGGTACAGAAGCGATCGCCTCCTGCACATCTTCCCGGTAGCTCATCAATTGATAGCGACCGAATGCCCGCCCGCAGTTGCGATCGCCATCTGCACAGGTAGCGGTACCGATTGCTTCGTAGTCACCACTACCTGCACTTTCCAAATTGGCGATCGCCTCGGATAAAGCAGCCACATCAACATTGTTAATGTAGGTGGCAGGTTGGACGCAATCTCCCTTTGATTCGGGAATGGCCTTCTTTGTGGGCAGACGGTTTTGTTTAAGCTGAGACGGCTGTTGATTTGAGCCTTTTGGTTGGGAAAGTTTAGGTGAGGATACAGCATCAGTAGGGCGAGAAATACTGTTAGAAGCACCCCCCTCCACTTTGCCAACAAAGATAGGGGAATTTGTTTGGTAGGACAAGAACGGAAATGGACCAATAATGTAAGGCGATTTCCCACAAGGCAAACTAAACCTGAAGTACAGAGCCGTGTCAACAGTATCGCTGGTTTCTGATGGCTCCATTACTACTACTTTAAACGCATCTCCAAAGGGATGCCGACCCGTTGGCTCCCAACCAGCCAAACAGCCAGAACCGCCTTGCACTTCCTGATATTTACCGCTAATCCACTGCTTCCCTTCCAGTTTTGATGCAAGCTTGCGACCGCTGTTTTCTAAGTCATCAAGTTCAATGTAAGCGCAATCTTTCTCGCACGCTACCGCAAATCCTTCTACGTTAGAACCTGAGATTGTATTAGAGCGCTTACTTTCAGCCGTGCCATAGATCATGTCAATTCGCATCGCAGTTAAACCCAGTTCTCCCACAGGAATTGGGAAACTGCTCAAAGGCACTTGATTGAGTAAGGGAATGTCAGCAATCCGCTCTGATATCCATCCCTCAAACTGCTCTAAATTGACACTTGACAAAGAGGGAATGTCCGTTAAAGAGAACCCAGAAAGGTCGATTTGTTTGAGAGAAGCTTCTGCAAACTGGGGAAATTTAGACATAACTTGACTGAGCGGGAGTTCGCCAGCATTAGAGGTATTTATGAGCGAAGTTTGAGAAGCTAAAGATGCAAGAGGGGCAACTTCTTTCAATTTGAAAGAGCTTAAATTCGGCACAATTTGGATGAGCTTCTCTACCTTTTGTCTGCCCAAGAGTGGAAATGCTGCTAGAGAGATATTTTCTAGGTTTGTTCCTCCTGTTGCTAACTGTTCAATGCTTTCAAGAGAAAGAATTTCTGGTTTGAGAGCTTCGCTGAGGTCTCCGAGTTGCAAGATTTGGTCAGGAGTGTTGCCTTGTGACCAACTCCGGCCTCCCCAACTAGATGAATTAGAAACTGGTGGTAAGTTGCTAAAAGTAATTTGGCTCCAGTCAGGCAATAAAACTCTTGTAGCAGACTTTTGTTGGTCATTACCAGGAATTTCCCAGATCCGAACTGGTAAGGAATTTAACTCAGAAGCATTAGCAATCCCTGGGAATTCCAGTGCTAGTGCAACAGAAATTAACCCAATTGCTGTAGCTGTTATTAAGAGCCAAATTAACTTATTCAGGTCAAAGCGAACATTATTTAACACTTTCATAGCATTGGCAGTTCCAATAAGTAGAGCGGTTTTCAGTTGCCTGATAACAGGGTAGTTGCTAATTGCTAATTGCTAATTGCTAATTAAAAGCAGTACCTACCCAATTGAAAACTGCTATAAGTGGGAAGGTTGGGTTGCCTATGTTATGAGTGTCATAAAGCTGCCCTTCCCACTCCCAACTGTTAAATTTCTAGCTCTAACTGTGGATTGGGATGAGATGCTGTGTCTGTCCAAGCATGATCGGCTAGATTAGACTCGTCGTACACATTTTCTTGATAGCCGTCTTCAAAATTACCTTGTTGAGATTTCTGAGGTAGTGAATAGCCGGCTGATTCATAGCCCTCTGACTGGTAGCCAGAAGTGTTGTAGCTTGATGTGGATTCGTCTGAGTAATTAGGGTTCATAACAATACATGAAACTAGAAAACACTTCTAGCCTAAATTAACGATAAAACTAATGCCATCACCACAATCGACAATCTTTAATACCTCAACTGGATCGATCCTAATGGAGGGGGATAGGTTTAACTGTAAACAACAACCTTCTTTAGCAATAGCTTGCTGTCGATTGCGGTTGCCAACAAACTATTAACTACTCCTGGGATTATGAATTCTTTACCTATCCATCCTCCAAACCTGTACGAGAAACTATTAACTAATCCACCTTATTCGTGGTTTCCATCATCAGAATTTGTTTTAGAAGAAATGTTAAAATATGCTCAAGTCACTCCTGGCATTGTAGCGTTAGATCCGACAGCCGGAGAAGGCGCTGTTGCTAGAAAATTGCAATCTGCTGGAGCCGTTGTTGATGTCATTGAAATTAATCCTTTGCTGCAACAAATTTTATTTCAGCAAGGATTTAATTTGGTTGGATCAGATTTTATGAAAACTGAACCCCAGCGTCTCTATCGAGTATTAGTAGCCAATCCTCCTTTTTCATTTAGTCCATTAAAAAGAGGAGTTGACTTAACAATTATTAGACGAGCTTTCGATCTATTTCTCGCACCCGGTGGGCGATTGATTTCAGTTGTCAGCGCTTCTCACAAGCATAGCCAATGTTCCAAGGCGAGAGGGTTTAGGGGATGGTTAAATCAAATTGATGCCCAACTAATTGAACTGCCCCTAGAAGCTTTTTGGGGAACATTAAGACCTGTTACTGTCGAATCGTGGTTAGTAATTGCTAAAAAATAAGGGGAAGGGGAAGGGGATGGTTGCTGAACCCAGTCGAAGTAAGGAAGGATAAATTTTCACTTTTATTTCTTCAATAAAAACTAACAATAAACTGGATTTTTCCTTCCCCTTTCCCTTCCCTAAATAACTTATTTTTCCTCACCCTCTCCCCTCTCCCCTTCTCCCCTTCTCCCTCCCTTTCTCTTAACCTTCCCCTTCCCCCTCCCCCTCAAATGAAACTTAACCTAGTTCAAACTCCTTATCAACTGTTAAATAGTGGTTCAGAATTAGAATTAGCTCTTAAACCATTTCAACAGGCTTCATGCTTTGGACTCGACTGCGAAACCGCTTTTGGAATTGACCCATACCGAGCTAAAGTTCGCCTCGTACAGCTTGCTATTCCCGATATGCCAGTAGCGATCGTCGATCTCTTTGCGATCGCGCCCACCGATCTCGGCCCCCTGCGCTCCCTGTTAGCCGGAAATGCCCTCAAAGTTGGACATAACCTCAAGTTTGACTGGCTGATGCTGACTAGGGCTGGGCTTTCACCATCCAAGCCTTTTTTTGATACTTATCTGGCTTACCGGGTGTTGACAGCCGGACTCAAACGCACTTCTTCCCTGGAAGCTGTTGCTGATAAATTGCTGAAAGTTAAGCTAGATAAAGCACAGCAGGTTAGCGACTGGTCAGGAGAATTGAGTCCAACTCAACTGCAATATGCTGCTACTGATGCTGCCATTTTACTACCGCTATGTGAGGTACTTCACCGCCAGCTTTTTTCAGCAGAACTTTGGCAGACTGCGAAACTAGAATTTGCCTGTTTACCTGCGGTGGCTTCTATGGAACTTAATGGGATGCTTTTAGATAGAGAACTGTGGAGTGTTTTAGGAAAGAAACTCGCGACTAAGCGCGATTCCCTTTTAAGACAAATTAATTCACAACTCCATCGACCTAACCCTCATAAACAAATCTCTCTACTGCCAGAATTTACAGATACAATTAATCCTCGTTCTCCGAAACAAGTATTAGCGGCTTTGCAAGAGAAAGGCATTCCTGTTACTTCCACTAATTCTCAACACTTAATTCCTTTGCAGGGCGAGTATCCCGTTATTCAAGCACTCTTAGAATATCGCAGTTTATTTGCTCGCATCAACACTTTTTCTCTGGGTTTACCAGAACATATTCACCCAATTACAGGGCGCATTCATCCTAATTGGTTTCAGATTGGTGCTAGGTCAGGGCGGTTTAGTTGTCGAAAGCCTAATTTAACAAATATCCCCAGAGATAAAGAAACCAGGCAGTGTTTTAAAGCTGCACCCGGTTACGTCTTACTTAAAGCTGATTACAGCCAGATTGAACTGCGAATTATGGCGAAAGTGTCAGGGGATATTAGGATGGTGAAAGCTTACTCTCAAGGAGAAGATTTGCATTCTTTGACAGCTTCCTTGGTGTTGGGAAAACTTTTAGCTGAAATTACTATCGAAGATAGACAACTCGGCAAAATTATTAACTTCGGTTTAATTTATGGCATGGGAGTTAGGAAATTTAAGCTTATGGCTCAAGCAGAGCATGGAGTCATTTTAACGCTGGAACAAGCTTCGTACTTTCGTAAGAAGTTCTTTGAATCCTATACAGGTATCAAACAATTTCACGCCAAAGTTCGGAGCGCATGGAGCCGAGGTATTCGAGAAAGTCGCACCGTTTTAGGCAGAAGGAGATTATGGTCAAAAGAGACTAAGCCGTTACTTAATGAGATGTTAAATAACCCCATTCAAGGGATGAGTGCTGACATTACTAAACTCGCTCTTGCTCTATTGTTTAAGCCTCTAAGTTACACGGGGGCGAGACTGGTTTGTGTCGTTCACGATGAAATTTTAATCGAGTGTCCTTTTGAAAAAGTGTCGTCAGTTAAAGCAATGCTTGAAAAATGTATGGTGAGAGCCGGGAATAAGTTTCTTTCTCCGATTCCTTGCCAAGTAGAAATTAATGTGATTGAAAGTTGGGGAGGGTAATAGATTAAGGGGCGACGATTTTTGATCTCGTTTTTGGTTACATTTAATCATTAAAAAACCGCAGAGGCACAGAGAACGCAGAGAAAGAGAAAAAGAGGACTAATTCCGATGTAAGCAAATTTGATATTACCCAACCTCCCACCCATAAACAACGATTGTTGTGGTGCAAGTGAAGATTTGAGTTCAAATCAAAATGAATGTAATTCTCACAGTTAGCAACAAAGCCGCAAATATTGTTGGTAAACTATCAAAATATGCCATTGCTATGCTGCAACAAGCTGAATATAGCGTTATCAGGCAGGAGGGCGATCGCGGCTACACGACCAATGCTTTAACGGTTCCGCTTGAAGCAGAAACTGGATTAACTTGGCAGGGAGTCAAACTATGCCTTGAAAATTGCGGCTACCACGTCCAAGTTAAGTCTTAGCTTATACGATAACCAGTGCATCTGTTGTTAACCGGATGTACTGGTTATTATTAAACCGAGATACAGGCTGGACGATTCTACTAGAACGGTGTATCCAGCCTGTATCCCGGTTTGACATTTCAATATCACTAAACGGAGAGTCTAATCCTTAATCAAATTGGATCGTAAGCAGGTGGCCGGTACTCAAACAATTCTTGTTCTCCTGCTGCAAACAAAGAGCGATCGCGACCAGTTGCAGGTCGAGCAAAGGACGCTTTGTTGCGAATCCCCTGGATATCTTCAGAAGAACGCTCAGACGACAGCACAAACTGAGTTCTCTGATAACGCAGATCGGCCAATTCAATTTTACCAGGTCGCCCTTCACAATAAGCTCGCTCAGCACAGCGTTTAACTGCGATCGCAATTTCAGCACTCGTTGCTCCGGCATAATCAGATAGTAGCGAATACCACTGCCTGTCGCTCCAAAGATTCTCTTTTCCTTCCCCAAACTGCTCTGGGAAATACTTAGCTAAGTGCAAATTGAAAATCTCATAGCGAGCGCCGCTGTGTGGCAAATCCACAAACCAGATTCCGCCGTCGTCAAATCTGCGGATAAGTTCAGCCGGCAGCATTTCTAAGCGGTTAACAGTAGCTAACATTAACACGGGGCTTTCATGCTCCTGCATCCATGTGAGCAATTTCTGCGACAGCCGTCTAGCTACACCGCCATCAGCATTTGATTCCCAGCCAGAAAAACCCTTGTCAAAATCGTCAAAGAACAGCACGCAGCCGCCCAAATTATCGGCTGTATCCAGCATTTTGTTGAGAGCGCGATCGGGATTAGAGGAACCTAAAATATTGCCCCAA
The DNA here is from genome assembly GCF_036700785.1 of Microcoleus sp. S28C3. Classification (NCBI taxonomy): domain Bacteria; kingdom Bacillati; phylum Cyanobacteriota; class Cyanophyceae; order Oscillatoriales; family Microcoleaceae; genus Microcoleus; species Microcoleus sp. S28C3. Next base: position 12,517 of record NZ_JAUBPO010000002.1, read on the forward strand.
CTTGCTGCTAAAAGCGCATAACCTAGCTTCTTAGCAGCTAGCTTTGCACTCAAACTTTTGCCCGTCCCCGGCGGCCCCCACAGCAGCATTCCTTTGGGAGGTCTGAGGTGATATTTCTTGGCATCAGCTTCTGACAGCTTTACGACTTCGCTCAAATAAGCGTCTAATAAATCTAAACCGCCAGCATGAGGCACGTCTGGAGAAGCAATGAACTCCAACCCCTGGTCTCGAAGTTGCGATATTTTATGCTCTAATACCAACTGTGCGATTTGGACAACTGAAGCGGTCACACAGAGCGATCGATCTAACACTAATTCAATTTCAGAACTTGGTAGCCCTAAACTAGAAACAGCCAGCCGTTTTTTAGCAGCTACCGCATCTGAACCAAAATCAAGGGAACAATTGCGATCGCAAAAATTATCCACAAGAACTTCGACTTCAAAGCGATCGGGTAACGGACATTTGAGTAGAGGAATTAATGGACTTAGCTTTGATGGCAGTTGGATGTACTCACCCAGCAGTACCCAATATTGGTTGGCCCAACGCCCTTTCAGCTCGGCTGAACGCCCTTTCAGCTCAAAAAATGCGTTAGCTAATTGAGAATAACGGCGGACAAGAGGCTGTTCGCTACTGCCTGACTCCAAAATATCCTCTAACAAAAAGATACCGGGATAGTCATTTTCCAGCAGAAATTGCAGGACATCGCTTTCGACAGATAGCTCAGTTTTGCAGAGGACGCATTCACTATTATACATCTCTGAAAAAGCATCTGAAACGCTTGTCATGTTTGAGTGAAAACCTAAATTTGGGAGATGTTTATCGAAACACTGCACCTGTTGAAGAGTTGACTGCACCTGTTGAAGAGTTGACTGCACCTGTTGAAGAGTTGCATAGCCCGGATTCCAATAATAAACAGGTAAACAACACTCATTAGCGTACTGATGAAATGATGACAAGATTGTTTGGCGATCGGCACTGTAATATTCGAGGGCAATAATGGGAGTTTGAATAACTCTTAAGTTAGACCAGTTATTGAAAATCTTCATGCGTTATACACCACTACTTACAGGAGATTTAACCTAAAATTTAACTAATGTAATTAAAATTTAACTTCCTGCTAATGAGCGAAATTCTCCCCCTCAACTGGAGGGGGTAATTGTGCCTAACGGCACTCATAAATTGATGTTATGTAAGTTAAATTGTCAATCATGGCCACAACTAAAAAACAAACCGCAGCCACTCCAAATCGCTCTCAGTCACCAGTGCCTGCTAAATCAAAACCGCCTGAAAAACAGAACAGTCAAACAGTCGGCAGTAACAATGGAGCTAAATCAAAACCTCAACCTAACCTCAGCTCCGAGCAACTTGCTGGCGAGCTAGTCAAACAGATTCGCAATACAATTCATAAGAAGTACGGTGTGACAATTCAGCGTCGCGATAGCCGTATTTCGACAAAGGTTGGCCACGCAATTCGCGAAAAACTGGGATTGGATATTCAAGCTCAGTTGAACAAGCGCAACGGCAATGGCAATGGTAAAAAGTTCGACTGGCAAGAGTGGAACAATACTGTGTTTCCCAAGCTAGTTGGCCGGCCCGATGAACTCAAGTATGATGTCGAAGTTGTTGCTTTAGCGATGAGCCAACTTTACGATACAATTGCTGACAATCCACAAGCTGCCATTGCCGATTTAATGGAGTTCAATGCTCAAAGCTTAAAGCGTCGCAACGAGTTAGCTAAATCCTCTGAAGAAGATACTGAAGAACTCGATGAGGATGACGATGATGACGATGAAGATGATGACATACTCGATGAAATTGATGAAGACGAGGAAGACGATGAAGGCGATGAAGAAGGCGATGAGGATGACGATGAGGAGGATGATTTTAGTCTAGACGAAGACGAGGAATTTGAGGAAGACGACGAATAATCGCTAAAGTTTGATTAGAATGCTCTGCTGAAAAAGCAGAGCATTTTTTTGCCTCTATCGAGGCCTTTTCCACGAATTGCGATTCAGGGTAATGATTGTCGCCACCGTCCGAATCAGGACGCTCTGGGAAGCAGACCCAACAAATTCACAATCAAGGAAATTTTGACCTTGGTTGTGAATTGGATTTTACCCACCCACCCACCCACTAATTTTTTTGAATTAATTGTAATTAGCGAACTGTCGTCGCTTTAGTTGTGAATAAAAAACACAAGGAGTGTTAATCATGGCTAATCGCAAATCCGCTCCAACTCCGATGCAGAAGCAATTTGCCGAAACTCTTGAAGAACAGCGCTTCGAGATGTTTTTGCACGTTGCCCGCGAGTTAACGGGACGTGCCAAACAACGACAGTTGCAGAAAGGTAAAGCTCTTGACTGGGAAGCGTTCAATACTTGGTTTAACAAGCAATATGAAGGCTACTCGGCTGACGAGATGCTTGAAGAAATCTTGAGCAATGTTTACTGGCTTTCATCTGAGCAAGCAGTGATTGACTTGCACTTCCGTTATATCGAATCGGCAGTCAAAGCTTCTCATAAGAAAAAGGCAACTGACGATAATGAAGAGATTGATGATTTTGTCAAGTAATCAATGACGACCCCCGATAAAGGGGATAAAATCCTGCTCCAAGCAGGATTTTATTTGCCCGCCCACCCACCGCACCAGTTCCCTTTGCGATATTTGCGATCGCATTCTCAGAAGACTTTAGTAAGGTTTTGATATTAAACGCGAGCGCGTTTTAGAGATGTTCCACTTGCAATTTATAATCATGTATCAACCTATTCAGCATTTTCTCACCCTCGCAATTGAAACTGTGGTAATTTTTGGTTACGGTGGCTTAATTGTTCACTATATCGCTACGCTGTTAGCATCGAAGCGGATGAATCCTTCTGAAAAACTCTCAGCAGAACTTGCCCCAGATTTTGTGCCTCTTCTCAATGAAATTGCTTCCTTTCCTGCTGTTGCCGAATGTGCAGCAACTCCAGAACCCACAGAAGAACAGCGCCTCACCTCTTCGCTACAAGTTCAAGCCGAATTTGCTTCTAATATTCAACTCGATGCTGACCCATTAAATCAACCCTTCATTCAAGTCGATAGCCTCACTCTTCGACAATGCCGCACCGTTATTCGAGCACTCAATTCAACTTTGTCTAAAAGCGATCCCATTCGTCTTAAACTTAACAAAAAAGACGCACCCACAGATTGGTTGAAAACACAAATTAAAAAGCAGCTTGAGAATCAACCACAGCAGGTTTCGCTAATCATTGAGGATGTTTTGAAAGTCGGCTAATTCAACGGGACTTTGACAATATGAAAGGGAAGGGGAAGGGGAAGGGAAGGAAAAACGCAGGCTATTGTTAGCTTTTATTAAAGAAAGAAAAGCAAAAATCTATCTTCCCTTCCCCTTCCCCTTCCCCTGCTTTTAATCCTGCTTAACCCCAAATATTGACTCGATTAATTGCTGTTGAGATGATAATTGCCTCAACGAATAAAGAGCAATTGCCTTGACTCGTTCGGGGGATTTGCCTGCTGCCTTTGCTGCAAAAGGAGCCCAGAAAGAACTGAGAACGATTTTTATGTGTTCGGGAATTGGAAAATTTCGGCTGGCACAGTATTTCCACACCATTGCATCAAGTGAATTATCAATCGGAATAGAGACTTCGGGTAAATTTTTATTAGCATCCTGCTGAATATACTTTGGGTTTTTCATAAATTCTCCTTACGTGACAAATACGTTCAAATCTGCTTATTGACTCACAAATTGACCTGCTTCAATTGTTACAGAACGAAGGGGAAGGAAGAGGGGAAGGGAGAGTGGGGGAGGGGGAGAAGGGGAGAATTTGACGCTTACTTCCTTCCTACTTGTTTGTTGCCTCTTTGTACTTTTTCCCTACTCCCTTCCCCTTCCCCTTCCTCTTCCCCTTCATTAGGGAACAAAAATTCGCTCTTTAGGATTTCTCGTCCACAAAGTACAGAAGCCATCTGTCGCCGCTTTACCTTCTACAGTTAGCGTCACTCCCAATCGATTCACCTCACTTTCACACAACATTTTTCCATTTTTTTCACTCAACAAAGCTTGATTCCAACTCATAAATTGTTGAGCATATTTTCCCTCACTACTCATAGCCCACTTTATAGCTTCTGCATTTTTCATTGCAAATTGTCCTTCAGCACTCAACCCCCAATTCATTGCCACAGCTTCTTTGAGAGTTAACTGGCGAGGCCCTTTTGGATCGAGGGGTGTTGCTGGAGTAAACTTGGGAATTGCCAACCCGATAAACACGCCGATGGCTATTGCCCCTAATACGGCTGTACTTCCAAAAATTACTGACCAAATATCGTGAGCAACTTTCTCTAAAGCAGCTTGCTGAACTAACGTTTTAACTGAACTAGCAATCTTTCGGTGCTGTACGTTGACTGCTGCTTTACCCTGTCGTTCTAAAAACTCCCGGCTATCCTGTTCCCAGTTATCAATTAGCTGCCGTACTTGGTCTAGTTCTTGAGAGATAACAGCTTCAGAGTCTTTCAATTCCGTTTGCCATTTTGACTCCCAAGTTTTGAAAAACCTATCGATTTCTTGAGGCTTTTTTTCGAGGAGCAATTCAAGCTGACCCGTTGCTAGAAGCACAATAAACAAAGGGTCATTTTTATCCAAACCGTAGCGGTAAGCATTGTTAATAACTTCGGAACGAAATTCAGCACTTTTCCCCCTGAGTGCCTGACTGATAAGAGACTCACGCTCATGCTCAAAAGCAGGCGGTGCAGCTAATTTGAATAAGTTATCTCCCACAGAAGTTTTAGCAGTAGTTAACTCCTGGTCTATTTGCTGCCACAAATATGAGTCACTATTTTCATCTTCCTCACCCTCCAAATTCTCATCATTTACTAAATGCTCTACAGTCTCCTCAGAAAAATCATGATCAAGCTCAACTTCTGACAAATTTTCAATCTTTCTATCGCTAACTCCGGTTGCATCATCTGACATAAGTTCCTCTCATAATCCCTGAAATTACAGTGACACTCCCACCCCTCTCGACTCCTGAAAGGGCGATGCTTACGGCGCGGTCAAACTCTGTCAATAGTTTCTCAGTTCAATTGGTAGAATCTGGTACGGCTTCTGCCGACTGATTTTCCTCCGTATCTAACACAGCTTCATGGGATGGCTGTTTCTTACTATCTTGTACCACTACTGACCGCGAATGATTCTCGCTTTTTAGATTAGGTCGATAAGGAGCTTGGTTGAAAATTCTCGTTGCCTCAATTGCATCACAAGTATTTTCTAGAAAAGTGTACATTCGCTGTTGGTTGAGTAAATGAAAGCTGGGATGTGATAGCGCACCTGTTAGAGACAGGCTTTTATTAGTGTCGAGCAACCTTCGTTCTAAAGCACTGAGTTTAGGCAAGTCAACAACTAAAATGCTGTGTTCTTCAAGCAGCTTATTTAGGTGTTTATGGCTGCTGATACCAATTCACTATGAAGCTGCATTTAATATAACGCTAAGGATATAGTTCCAACCAGAAAGACATCAGCCTCAATTAGTGTATCTTCATAGTGAATTGGTATGAGGTGAGACCAATCTTTGCACACCCCAAAATTGCGGACTAAAATGTGCTTCAGTCGGCCTTGAAAGCGGTTAACTGATTCCAAAAACATCTCGATACTATCAGCACGCCCACTGCACAAAAACCACTTGCAAACATCTATCCCTGACTTTTCTTTAAAAGAAGCAGTTAACAAACCAGCCGTCTCAATCCAGCCATCTATGATAGAAGAAACACGAGCCGGTAAATTGACAATGACAGGAGCCTGCAAAGCTGTCTCGAAAATGATGTCTGCCTCAAAGTTTTCTTCATCTTCCGCCAAAGTAATAATCTTCGCGGACTCTGGATAGCGCTGCTGCACGTTGGGATTGCCAGCATCACCATCGATTAAGGTATAAAGAAAGTCGTACTTGTTGTTGTACTCTACGAGAAGGCAACTCCACATAGACTTACCAACACCACCAATTTCTCCATCAACTAAATGAATCGTATTAGTCATAAAAAATCTCCACAATGTTGCTCGTAAATAAAACCTTAGAGAAGGTAAAAACCATCTCAATTCCTTAGATTCCCTAGCTAAAGGTGGGCCCTAACATGGCTGGATCGAATCCTGCTAGATTTACTGTGTCACCCTCGCTGGGGTCGGCTTCTGAGTCTGTCACCTGTTCTAGCTCTAAAGTCGAACTGATAGCTTGTGGCGCTCTTGAAGATTGACGAGATGGTTTAGAGGGAAATGACTCGCTTGCTGTGGTGAAACCTGCACTTGGTACAAAACTAGGGAGGTAGCCGGGGAGGTGAGCACACCCGCGAGAAACCAGTAAGGCTCCAAGTTGCGAACCTTCGAGTTCGAGGCGAGCGCGAATGTAATCAACTTGATTGAGCAAAGAATTGATGCAATCCCAGCCTAGTATCCGCACTTCTTCTTCTGAACCTGCACTTTGCGCCTGATACGCCAAAGCTTTCCAAAATGCCTCGAATGCCTCAAATGCTGCTCGCTTTGAGTCGTACACGGGATGGTGCAGGAGATAATTGAGTAAAATGCCGTCGGGGGAGTCAGCGTAGGGTTGACACCGCAGGTAATAGTTCGTTCGCTCTTTAGCCATGTCTCTCCTCCTCTACTGCTGTGCTAGACTGTCCCACGATAGGCGATCGCACTGATGTTACTTCTCCCCAATTACGCTCCTTGAACTTTGGCGATCGATAGGGGCCTGCTACTGCGGAGACTTCGCCCTCTCTTACGCTTTCCGCACTTAAAAGCGGTAGACTAGAGCGGTCATATTCGGTTACAGGAGTAGGTAAGGTTTGTCCGAATGCGCGATCGCTAGAACAGTTGGTATCAGCAACCTCTAAGTAGTCATTGTCTTGCTTGTTTTCCGATTGAACGCTGTTAGTGGCATCCAATGCTAAATTCACTTTCTGGTTCCCAGAGTCGGAAGTTGTAGCGAATTGAGAACTGAAATAGCTCCATAGCCCCCATAAGTCCGCTAACCGATATCCCAAGCCTTGAGGGTCTAGGTTGGGTGGTACTGTAATCCCGGCGTGCCAAGAGTAGGCAACGCGGGCATATGCTCTCAATTCCGGCTCCAGATAACCGCAAGTACCGCCACAGAACACTATTTCATCTAGATCCGGTGGTAGCACTTCATCTAGCCAACTGGTGAGGATTCGAGCGTAGTCTCTCCTTGCCAGTTTCACTGCTTCAACCAAACGGTCAACTTCGGTATCCCGCGCTCCTGCGTCATGATTGCGAGCAATGCGGTAGAAGGGAGGGCGGTTAAAGCGATCGCCTGATGTAGCTATGGCTGTTGCTAAACGAGATAAATCATAGCCAGAGGTACGCTCTTGCACTAATTCGCAGCACCGCACCATGCCTAAATCGGAGGTTTTGCCTTTGCCTACGGCTCCCCGTGCTGAAACAATGACGGAGGCATTGCGGAAACCTACCATTACGAAAGCTGTTACTTGGTGCTTGAAAGCTGCCCCCAGTTTACTGTTGTAAGCAATACAAATACCGCCTCCTTCTTGAAGCGCCTGGGTTTTGTCTAGCGTTACTTGCATCGTACCGGAAGGCGTTTCAAAGGCGTTAGCAGCTTGTCTGAGCAGTGTAAAAAACTGCTGGGAGTCGTTGAACTCGCCTGGAGGTAAGAAGACGGAGAGCGCAGCGCTGAATTGATTGCCCAAATCTAGTTTGCAAGAGGCTACCCACAAAGCTGCTAGTGCTTTGTATAAAGCTGTACTGTATTTGAGTCCGGCTAAGCCGATGTGAGCGTTGAATTGGGAAGCTGCTAGGTAGCCTACAGCGCGGCATTCATCACCAATGGCAACCCAGGCAATATTTTCGGGGGCTGCCGATGTTAAATTAGGTTTCGTGAAGGCATTGGCTGTGTCTTGGCTGATAGTGCCAACTTGGGATTCCATTACTAATGAATGAGCCAGCATCTCTGAACCTTTACGGTAAAAGGCGCGAGTTGATAAACCGCCAAAATCTATGCTCAGGATGACATTCGGATTTGATATTTTCTTGACTCTTGGCATTATATTCTGTGCCTATCGTGTGCTTTACACGCCATATTAGGGACTATCCTTTTTATTTGACATCACCACAATCAGTGGTTTTTATTAGCCCGTTTGGGGCGATCCTTTGGGAGGGTTAGCCAATTTTTGATTTGAGATTGAGCAGCGCAAAAGTTGAGGTAGAGCAACTCAACTATTCTTAGCCCGCTTTTTGACAATTTTTTCAACTTTCAGCCTTGTCAAATTAAGGAAGGTATTTATTACGTTCAAATAAATTTAATTCAATCCTTAAATAAATCTGAAGTGTACCGAATTAGAAAAGAAAGCAAAATTTAACAATTCTTAACTTTAAAAGTATGAGTTTTTCTGAGTTATTTTGCTATCGGTACTTATAGCTGTGAGCTTCCTTGCTATTTCTTGCACACAGTGTTAAGCAACCTAGAGTGTTGTTGATACTGTTTTTGTGCATAAAACCTCACATTTACATGAAAAATAAAGGTACAATCTCACATTTGCGGAAAAATAGACGTACTTGAAAAAAGTAGGAATGGGCAGTAGCAATAGCAATGTTCAGAGATATATTTATACTGGGATAGAAAATTAATAGCCTAATTTCTGAAGTGGATGGTGCGATCGCACTGCCAAGGAAAGGGTAGAAAAACTTGGGTAAATCGGTGAGGGGCGTGTGAACGAAGTGAGCTACATCTTTATAGGGCAAGCGATCGCGTTTAACGCTAATGCTTTCCTCTTGAGGGACTGAAGAAATCAGCAAATCTGGGCTTTTATCAATCAACATAGGGAACATCTTCCCACGACAAACTGCGCTTGTCGATTTGGGGCATACCCGGAAAGCTAGGCTTTTGCTCGTTTGAATCATTTTCCCGAATCGAACGGGTGCGTGCTGAATCCAGACTCATCAAGCTTACGGTTTCATAGATGCGGTGGAATAAATCTTGAATTTCTTCTGCCGTTACTTGCTCGGTGTCTTTATTTACCTGTACTGAATCCAGATCCCGGTCGGCGAGGTCATCGGCGATCGAGTAAAAGGGACGGCGATCCGGAGCAAAATCCGGTGGGCCCACCAAGACTCGCGCCGTAGCAACGTAGCGCTCGGAGGCGATCGCTAGGTAAGCTTCAATAACGGCATCGCAACTGTCATCCACCACTCCCCAGGAACGGTTATCCCCCACATTCGCGCCGTCATAACTATCGGAGGGTAAAGCATCGTCGTCTTCTCGTCCCAAAATATACTTTGACCACACCGTATTTTCGTTGAGAAGGACACAGAGAGCCATCTTCTGTGACTTCTAAGCTGACTTGGGGGGTTATAATGGTCATATCGGGACTTAGACAAATTTGGAGGCAAAATCATGCTCTATCCCTCTCTGGCAAAGCGATTTAGCTTAGAAGGGGTAAACCCGGCTCAAACCCAGTCACAGCCAGAAAAATCATAAATCGATCTCAAACTCTTTGTATGACTGGGTTTAAGCCTGTTTTCCGGCTAACTTTTGTCTAAGTCCCGTTAGTTATCCTCAAGCAGTCATCACCGTTGACAAAAGCCAACTATATTCATAGTCATGCCTTGAAAGATACTCCAGCAGGAGAGGTTCACTTTGGGGTAAGGACAAGATACGCGCAAAATTTATCACCATGTAAAGTTTCGTAAAGTAGTCAAATATTTATACTTCTAATACATTGCCTAGTTTGAGTCATTTTAGGCAATGTATAATGAAAAGAGCAACAGATTATAAGGCTTTCAGTCATTCTTACCCAACCACCTCAACTTCCCTTTTCGGCAAAGATGATTTCTCACCCTCCTCCCCCTGTAAAAGTAGCGTCAAAGCGAGAGCGGGAATATTTGCGTCCATTGGAAGTGGAAGCGATGATCAAAGCAGCGCATTCATTTGGAAGGCACGGAGTTAGAGATGCAGCCATTATTTTACTGATGTTTCGGCATGGGCCAAGTCATATTAAGCGTTTTGGTGATTATCTGATTGATCTTGATGCGATTCCACCAGCACTTGAGGAAACGTTAAATTTAGGTTTCTGAGTAAATTTGTTACAAAACTTTACGTCGTGATAAATTTTGCGCGTATCTTGTCTTTACCCCCAGTATACTAGCCGCTGAAATAAAGGAAATCTGTGCATCCGGCCAAGCCAATCGGGAGCAAATCTGGGCTCAGCTTACGGCAGATGAACGGTCGCAGTTTCAATCGCTGCTAAAATCGGAGCAACCGAAAGTTCGTTCTTAGTCGGCGCAGCCGATCGTAGTTTGCGACAACCCGACCGAACCCGCAAAAAATGGTGAGGTGCAACATGAATCATCATTATCCACTTACGCAGCAAGAATGCCTCGAATTTATTCGCTTGGCCATTTATAAAGATGATCCAATCTTCGCCAAAAATGTGGCGGCAGTTATCAAAATTTTTGGCGATAGTAGCGAAGATTCGGGGGAGCAACTTTGGGCCGAGCTTAGCCCGGAGGAGCAGGATCGATTTTGGGGGTTGTGGTTGACTCACCCTCTTGCAAACTCCATCGCAGCCCGGAATAGTTGAGCTTTGGCAATAAAGACAGCGTATAAAAACCCCAAACCGCCAAATGTCAAGCGTTTTGCCAGCATCAAAACTAGCAAAAGTAAAAACTAAATCCCTGAAAGCTAATCCCTGATAAGGTTTTGGGGTTTTGGGGCTGTCAACTAAACCAACAATGTTTCAATCCCTGATAGGGAGTTTTTTGCCCCAATAGTTGCCTATTCTAGCAAATTAGGGGCAAAAGTCAGCAAACTACGGGGTGAAATGAGCAGTCGTACAGAAACTTACGCTAAGGAATTGATTAGTCGTTTTGAATACTGAGCTCGCCTCTTATAAACCTGTACCAATTGATCTGTCTGAAATTTAAAAGCCTCAAATCCTTACTGTGCCGTACAAAAAAGCTGTACCAAATAATCTATAGATTATTTGGTACATTGAGAATCGCCAAAAATATAGATTGATATAAGGCTTATCCAGTAAGAGTTACAGCCTTAGCGTAACTATCTGTACGATTGCTCATTTACCCCCTATCAGCACGGGTATGTCGATCGCGCAAAAATCTGGGCCGACCTCACCCAAACCGAACAGCAGCAATTCCAAGAACTGCTAGTCCCGATCGCCCACCACTTCGCCAACAGAATCAAACAGGCGATCGGCTGGAATTCGCCCGGAGTTGCCCTGGGTATTGATTGCGATTGGGCGACTTTGATCGACGCTGGCGAATTGGTAGCGGCGGATGTGGTGGCGGTTGTGGGCGATCGGCACTTCCTAGAGTTTCAGGAATTGGTCGCGCGTTGCCCAAAATATTTTAGCGAACTCCCCGCACCGTCGATCGAAGCCGCCACAAAAAAAATTAGCTGATTTTTTGTGTGCCCTCAAGTCACGCGTTTGCAGTATAAAATCAGGCGTTTGCAGTACAAAATCAGGTATTTGCAGGTATTTGTAGGGGCTGCATTTTACCTGTATTTACCGGAAAATATCCTGCAAACGCCTGATTTTTTCGGTCAAATTGCTGTTTTTTTGTGCAAGGACTGCCTTTGCTTGTTGAGGCTGGTTATGGCTGTTCTTTCTTGGTAGCAAGCAATGGTTTTGCGATCGCAAACCTGACTTTTACGCGCAGAAACAAAAACAATGCACCTTTATGAATGCGGTAATCCTAAGTGCAAGGCGATCGCGTCGATGCTCGCTGTCGGACGAACGATAATCACAGCGAGCATCGACTTGATAGGGTCAATGGTGAGCCAGTGGTAGCGACAATCCGGCAGATTCGGATATTCGAGTAAGGGCAGCGGAGTCGAGTCGCGAGTTGTAGTTTTTAAAGTCAAAATAATTCAAATCACCACAAAGGTTTGGCTTTGAATCGATCGCCGTGCAGCTATCGCCACAACTACCTAAAAACTAGGGGTGGAGTGTCAAGGGGCTTAATTTTACCCGCTCTTCAACTGTGCCTCCCAATCAATACCACTGATGCGATGTTAGCCCAGTGTGTCACAAGACTTAATTTTTACCCGCTCTTCAACTGTGCCGATTGCTCATACTATTGTGGCGACTTTTCTGGCAACACTGGCATCAATTGCCCCGTCACACCTGGGTAGCATGGGTCGCGATCGCTTCCCTGAGTTCTCAAGTTAACCAATCATGCTGGTTCAAGATTATGTAATGCCGCGTGAAAACTCATATCGGTACAGCCTTAAACTTAGAGACGCGAGGCTCACGCGCTCTCTCTGAAATCAAGTACAACCGTGCGGTAGCACTGCCTTCAATAAAGCCAAACAAACTGAACTGCAACTCAAAAAGAGAAAAACGCTACCGCCATTGTTCCGATACATTAATATGCAATAGCTGAATGGCTAATAACGAGGCCGCTATTTTTTAGGCAGTCTTAACAGCTTTTCAATTAGTTTTGCTTGCTCAATTGTGAAAGTACAGCTTGCTATAAATGCTACCACTTTTGAGCCTCTGCTACATTTGCCTAAAATTGGAGTGTAGAGCTTGCTGTTAAATTATTAAATTGATATTAAGTGTACCGGGACAGGAAAAAACCTCAAAATTAACTTTTTAGGACTGAGTTTTCGTGAGTTTTTGGCTGTTTTTGGCTGTTTTTTCTGAGAATGTGCGAGTAAACTTGTGCAAGCTCAGCTTAATTGTTAGCTGAATTTGGGGGCTTGTTAGCAACAAAAACCGCATGAGAACTCAAACTTATGCCAGAGAGGAAGCTTGCACAAAAAGCAGGATCACTGATAGCAATAGCAATGTTCAGAGATATATTTATACCAAAATATAAAAAACTTCTCCAATAAAGAGGAGCGTTTGTATTGTAGAGCCACAACACGCTCAGTATTGAACAAAAATTCAATTAGGCAAACGATCGCCCTCGTAGTTTTAGCAGAATTAGCCGGCTCAACAAATACTTTTCGATGCAGTATTCCAACGGATAACCTGAATATTGACTCTTAGTGGTTGGGTTGAGCCTGTTTGTTCATGCAAGTTCAACTATAGTTACTGCTAGAACTACTATCGGATAAGCTTTGATTCCAATTCCTGCGATCGCACCAACTGAAACGATCGCCAATGACTACCCGCAAATGCGGGGGAGCGAATAGGGAAAACAATTAGGTCAAATTGACCGGTAATCAATGCCAATCACTCGCGATCGCACCAACTGAAGCGATCGCCAATCGCGGAGGGTTTGTGCAAGCAGCGGCTCTATTATTTATGAGCTTGCTGTTTTGATACTGAACTATAACGAAATCGCGCTAACCCGTGTTTCCCATGCCACTTTCCAGAAAAATCTGCAAGGTGCAAACAAGCGATCGCGCTCCCTCAAGAAATAACGAGAATTAAGAAGTCTGGAGACAGCGCTCTAAACCAAGCGATCGAAGAAACGGTTTTTGAAGCAACTGCCTATGAGCGATCGCACAACCCACCGAAGGCATCGCCATCAGAATTGATGGAGATACCGTAATCCCGACTTCCGGGATGAGCGATCGCGGAGCCGACCGAAGGCATTGCCATAAATCAAAACTCAGCCTTAAGGTGAACCCTCCAAAAGGAGCGCTCCAAGTGAGCTAACAAAAACTACCAGTTGTGGTGAAGTCAAATAATAAATCCAACAAATACCATATAGTTAACCAACACTTATAGCCCGTGTAAACAGCATGGAATCAAATTTTGATTTTCTCAAATATCCTAGCTCTTTCCTATTGCCTGTTCGCTACTATGATTTGTTTAAGAACCCCCAATCTACGAATACCATTGAAATCAGACTAAAAGACGCATTCGTCAGTAACTTGATGCTCCCCGTTGAGCAAAAAATAACTCATTGGCTCAAAAGAAAAAGTACAGCCACACTAACTTTAGAAGTAGCTCAATCTCTGCAAATTGAACCAGCTTCAGTCCCACTTGATACCCCTCCCTCTCTCGTGCTAGCTACAGCTTATCCAAGCTTAATTCACATTTATCCTATTCATAGCTATTTAGAAAAAAGTATAGCTTGGGTACATTGGAAACTAGGTCTCGACCTAGCAAAATGGGTGAACCCCGAAACTCAAGCAACTCTCGAACAAGCACTCAATCTCTGGAACGACCCAACTATCAACCTAAGTGTTTTTGCCGACAAAAAATGGATTTTAAAAGATATCCCGGAAGGCACTATCGTAACACCACTCAACCCAGACGGCCTTGAGTTCATGCTAGAAAATGGCACAGTAAGTTTGGGAGAAAATTGGAGCAACTTCAAATCAGGATTCAATAAATTCAGTTGCCAAACTTGGGAATTCAGAGGTAAACTGGCAGCAGGAGGCTATACAAATGCCAAAAATTTGTCACTAGAATCCCTCTTCAATCCGCTCGAAGAATATCCAGAACTGTTTACTACCGATCGAGACGGCAAAGTTTGGATTAAAGCAGAAGTTTTTTCCCTAGTGCTAGCAACTTTTACCCAGATCGCTCCCGACTCCTACTCTGAACAGCTAGAAAGCTTTATTGAACTTTGGCAGAACTCTTTCACATCTGCCCTACAACCACTCGCAGATGCTTGTTGGTTTGTCCAAAAAAAGTTGGCGGTACTTGAGGTACTTTTCCAAAATTTCAGTTATATTTCGCCCCACCAAGAGCAATTGTACCGAACATTGACAACCTTAGAACAAGAGTTGACACCTAATCCGATCTTACTTGCTGATATAAGTGCAATCGCTTCTAAAATGCCCGACACAGTGCAACTCCAAACATCCCTGTATCCAGAGAATAGTAAGGATACCAGCAGCGAAGATATTTTAGCCTCAACTGACTACAAAGCATTGAGGAAAATAGTCGAATTTGCAGGATTTAATTTAGAACTGTTCCAGATTTCTTCAGGAGATTACTATGCCAGCCTCAGTAGTGCTGCCACGCCAATGGAAAAAGAGGCTCAGTCTCTGAACAATTTTGTAGAATCAAAGATAATTAAATCCTTACTCAGTGAGCGTTGTGGGTTAGCAAAAGTTGTTAAAATAACAGCACCCGGCTCAAAGGAATCAATCAGAGCAGTGCCTTTAGAAATAGTCAGCTTGTACTGGTTACGACAGTACGAACTTGGCAATCCGCTTGCCAAAACCCTAGTCACAGAAATTTGCCTTGAATTGCTAACTCAAGTTGCAAACCAAGCCTTTATAGTCAAACTATCAGAACAAGAACAACAGCAAAATTTACGGAAGCAGCTAGAGAACTATAGCTCTATTGTTGAGGTCAACAAACACTCTGAACTAGAATCAACCTTCTGCAAAGCAATTAATTACTTGCTACAGCAACTCAACCGACTTGAAGGAACAACCCCAGAATATTTTAGCTCCAACGGTCAATCCAACGATCAAAGTAGCATCAAATCAGAAAGCGATCGCACTTTGCCACAAACACACCCAAACGGATCGATCCATTGAAGCGGATCAAAAGCAGCTCCAACTTATAACTGAGGAGGACACAGTTAAACCATGCCACGCCAACTCCACCGAACAGAAACTTACTTACTACGGCTAACGCCTCAAGAAAAAGAAACCTGGACATCTATGGCGATATCCGCCAGATTAACTATTGCAGAACTCATCAGGAAGCGCATGGCAGGATGTCACATCAAGACCATTACACGCATCAACTTTCAAGTTCACTTATTACTAGGAGAAATTGCCCAAAACCTCTTACAAATCAGCCAGACTTTAGACCAGATTGACTATCAAAATGCTAGTCAAATCAACAACATTGTTAAAACAATTGACAAAATTCGCTTGCAATTACTCTCAACCCACACCACAGATTAACTCAAGAACCCAAAACGACCGCACAAACCATGATTGGCAAAATTACGAAAGGTTCTGACTTTGCAGGTTTGACTAATTACATCTTAAGCAAAGAAAAATCCCAACTACTTTGCACAAATCTAGCTGGGTCAACACCGCAGGAATTCTGGCAGCAGTTAGAAGCAACCACTCTGCTAAATCCTAACGTTTCATATCCCGTTTGCCATACAAGCATTAGTTTTGCCATTGAAGATACTCCCAAACTTTCCAGCAACACCCTGTTAACAGTCGTGGACGCGACACGCAAAGGGATAGGTCTTGATTCCTGCCTCTACTTTGCCGCCACTCACGGCGATCGCAAACACTTTCACCTACACCTTGCCGCATCCCGCATTGACGTTGAAGGTAATTGTGTTTCAGACTGGCACAACTTTTACCGCCTAGAGAAAACACTCCGCTCCTTAGAGGAAGAACTCGACCTCAAAAAAATTAAATGTAGTTGGGAAGTAGAACACACTGCACCTAGTACGGGACAAGAGCGAAGGAAAAGGAGAGAAAAGGAGGAATTCTCTCAAGGCTTGAGACAAACACCCCCCACTCCGAGTGCTGTAGAGAAAATCCAAGCCACAATTGCGATTAGCATTGAACCTGGAAAAAATCTGAACCAGCTTTTTGCTGACTTGAAGAACGAAAACATTTTCCCCCGCCTTAAAGTTAATTCAGACGGTCAAATTTTAGGAATATCTTACTTAGCAGATGGGGTAGCAATCAAAGGAAGCAAATTAGGAAGGGGCAAAGGAGCTTGTACTCTGGCAGGGCTGGCTTACCGGGGGATAATCCTAGATTTAGAACTCGGCAACAAATCAATCACTACTCAATCGCTTCCATCGCCCCTAGAAATATCAGCGGATACCCAAGAACAGCCCATTATTAGAGAAGCTTTTAAAAAGCGTTGGGAGCAAACTCGCACCAATCGCCAAGCACGACCTAAGCAAGAACAAATGTCTCAGAAACAGCAGAAGCAAGAACAACAGGAACGCCACCAGTTGTGGGGAAATGAAATTGCCCCAATTGTACTCACTCTCCTTGATTCTTATCAAGCAGATAGTCTTGAAAGTAACAACAAACGCTATCAAATCGATCGGCTTCCCGAAAGTTGCGATGTTGTAGTTCAGCGTGTAGATACTCTTGAACCCGTACCGCATCATACACAGGTACTAGGTTTTAATTACTCCAAAAAAGGACTAAAAGTTTGGCACAACCTGCTAACTCAAGAGGATGTAGAACACTTTCAGGCCGTTGACCAGCAGTTGTCGGATAAGCAGCAACAACTACAACAGCAACAAACACCGCAACAGCAAATTTGGGAAACTCAACAAGAAAACCTACAAAACCGCATCATAGCTGAAGAGATCGTTCCCATTGCAGGAGCAGCATTAGAGCACACACTACTTACTACTAAAACACCAGAACCATCAATAGATTGGAACCAGTATCGCATCTCCTGGAATCGCCAAGAGCTAGAACTTGCCATAACCGTTTCTGACGGTAGAGGCGAGATTCTTCGAGCCAGTTTTGAAGACGACGGAACCTATCACTTACCAGCTTGCTCCGTTACACCAGAAGATGTGAAAAACTTTCAAACTTTGCGCCAAGAATTGCAGGAGCAATTACCATACAAAGCACCTCAACCACAAAAAAGTTTATCCAACCAGCTACAGCGACAACCGCCTAGCCGCAAACAAATTGAACTCGACTGAACTTATCCCTCCAATTGGAGCGCTCCGATTTTACTGTTAATATTCACTCTCTTAGCCGTAGGCAAAAATCCCTTTAATATTTTACGATCGTCGAAAGTTGCCAACAAATTATTCCGATTTACGCTGCAAAATTTTACCATGAAACCATCAGAAATTACACCAATAATTACCCCATACCGTTCCCTCCAAATTGGCGAATCTTTAATCGAAATTATCAAACTAGAAGACGAGTATTGCCTATCTCAGACTCAAGCAGAACGAGCTATTGGCAAACAAGATAACTCTACTTTAAGATACCAGCTAGAACGAGCGCAACTGTGGAAATCACCTTGGAATAACTCTCTCAAAGTTAAAAAGCAAGCCCCCAACGGCAAACTCGATCAAATCCGTACCATTCATCCCATCCCTCTCGAAATGGTCTATTTATATTGGCAGCTTCAAGCCCAAACCCGACCCCAAGCTAAAGCCCTAATTGAAACACTCGGAGAAAATGGTCTTGAACAGTTTAAACAAATTGTTGATAGTGCTTTCAGCAGTTCTGAACAATCGCAACCCCCTATTTCCTACCAAAGTAATCTGCCATTGAAGCCAGAAAATATCGCGCCAACACACTCGCAAACGGAAACCCAAATTCAAACACAACAACCAGTGGCTTTCACAAATATAGACTATACAGAGGAAATTCCTTGTGGTAAATTACTCAAGTTCTACAACTTTGAGATAGAAATCTTCAAGTTCCATAACATCTACTGCCTTTCTCAAAAAGAAGTTTTTAAGACCATCGACAAATCACCTGCGGGAGCCGACATAGAATATTGCCTCCGACGATTTAAACTTTGGCACTCAACCTTACCGGAATTCATTATTATCAAAAAACTCTGTTGTCCGCCTCCTAAATATTTTTTAATCAATTTCCGCCTAGAAGTTGAACGAAATAATCGCATAAAACCTGTTCCTTTAGACATGGCTTACCTTTACTGGAAGGTTCAAGCTATTAACGGTCAGCTTCCAGCTATCGAACTAATGGAAGCTTTAGGAGACAATGGTTTAGAACGACTCATGGAATTAGCTGATGCTAGTTTTAAGGCCACTGTTGAAACCGAAGTAAAGAACGCCTTAACTCCCCAATCTAGCTATTCAGAAATAGTCACATTATCAGCCATTGACAAACCTGAATATCCTCCAGTTCAACAAACAAGCCAAACTCAGGAAATCCATGAATGGCAGCAATTTAAGTTTGAAGGAAAACAAGTACGGATGGTAGGAACGCCGGATACCCCTTCATGGATAGCTCAAGATGTTTGCGATGTCTTAGGGATTGCTGAAGCCAGATCCTCAATGCGGGATTTTGATGAAGATGAGAGAGGCGTGCATACTATGCACATCACCGAAATCACTGGAAAACAACGGTTACAGCCCATGCTAACTGTTACCGAACCGGGAATGTACAGACTGCTCTTAAAATCTCGCAAGCCAATAGCAAAGCGGTTTAAAAGATGGGTTTTCCACGAAGTGCTACCAGCTATTCGCAAAATAGGCTACTATAGTACCGATCGCTCTCACGACTATTCTGAATTCTCTGAACTGGAACAGTCCTTAGAGAGAGCAAAGCATGAAATCAAACAATATCAAGCAGAAAGCTACAAATTGAGACGGTCAATCGAGCGAACCAAATTTTCTTTTAACCATTTAGTTCAAGAAACAACTCACATATTCTCTCTTTTAAATAGCCTATGAGATATTGAGGGTAATTGTAAAAACCGCTGTCCATGTCGGTGAGGGAGCCGCTTTCAGCGGCTTAGTAGAGTTCACTCAATCCATCAGGAAATGAACCTAGCCCTCACCCTAAAACACCTTCCCGGTCTTAGTCCCACTGAAGTTAAAAAACTGAGCCAAATTGGAATTCGCACCATTAGCGACTTACTCTACTATTTTCCCACAAAGCATCTCACCTATAAACGCACTCGCATTACTGAAGCAGTAGGAGGAAGTTACGTAACAATTGCAGGCAAAATTGTCAGTCACAGCATCTTCAACTGCCGAAAAAACCCCAAACTCACCTTACAAAAGTGGATTATTCGCGATAAAACGGGTCGAATCACCTGCACTCAATTCTACCACCATAGCTATTACCAATCCCTCGCATGGCGTTCCGAACAAATCGAACTTTACGCTCCTGGTTCAATTGTAGTAGTGACTGGCCTCATTAAAGAAGACAGCTATGGCAAAAACATCAACAATCCTACTGTTCAAGTATTAAGTCTGAGTGATGCCAAAGCCAGCGCAACTTCCATTGTACCTGTCTACAAACAATGCAAAGGGATTGCGTCAGAAACAATCGGAAAATGTACCCGCATAGCAATTAACTGCGTTGGTAAAATTACCGATCCGCTACCCAAAAAACTTCGGGATCGCTTACAACTTACCCCTTTGAAGGAAGCGATCGCGTACATCCACTTCCCCCCTGACAATGAGGCGTTAGAAAGTGCAAGGCGGCGCTTAGCTTTCGACGAATTTTTCTACTTGCAACTAGGACTGTTGCAGCGCCGATATGCCTTGCAGCAACAGCCGGGATGCCCCTTGTCTGCAACAGTCGAATTGCTAGGCAATTTCTACAAAACGTTACCTTTTGCCCTCACCAAAGCGCAGGAACGAGCCATTCTTGAGATTTTAACAGACATGGAACGCCCTGTACCCATGAATCGCTTGCTGCAAGGGGATGTGGGTGCTGGCAAAACTGTCGTAGCCGCAGTTGCTATGCTAGCTGCCGTTGAATCCGGCTACCAAGCAGCACTCATGGCACCAACAGAAGTTTTAGCGCAGCAGCACTACCGCAAAATTAGGCAGTGGTTAGAACCATTGGGGATAGAAGTCGCGCTACTCACTGGTTCTACTCCGACTCAACAACGCCAATACCAACTGAGGCAGTTAGAATTAGGGCAAATTTCCTTGCTAATCGGTACTCATGCACTGATTCAAGACACCGTGAACTTTAAGAAACTGGGAATGGTTGCGATCGACGAACAGCACCGATTTGGTGTCCAGCAGCGGCTCAAATTGCAGCAAAAAGGCGTTAGCCCTCACATCCTGACAATGACAGCTACACCCATTCCCAGAACTTTAGCACTGACACTACACGGCGATTTAGACATCAGCTTGCTCAATGAACTACCACCGGGGAGACAGCCAATTCAAACTCGGCTATTTACAAGTAGAACTCGCCGTCAAGCATATCAAATCATTCGGCAACAACTCCAACTCGGCCATCAAGCTTACATCATTCTGCCGCTTGTCGAAGAATCTCAAAAGCTTGACCTCAAAGCAGCCATTGAAGAACACCGACAATTGAGTGAAAATGTCTTTCCTGATGTTAATATCGGGCTACTGCACGGCCGCATGAGTTCAGCAGAGAAAGAAACAGCGATCGCCAATTTTAACAGCAATCGCACTCAAATTCTAGTATCCACCACCGTCGTTGAAGTAGGAGTTGATGTCCCCAACGCCACCGTCATCTTAATTGAACACGCGGAACGATTTGGCCTGTCGCAATTACATCAACTCAGAGGTCGGGTAGGACGAGGTACTGCACAATCTTACTGCTTACTGGTAAGTGATGCCAAGTCTAGCAATTCCAGAGAGCGACTTACGGTGATGGAGACTTCGCAAGACGGCTTTTTCTTAGCTGAAATGGATTTGAGATTGCGAGGCCCTGGTCAAATTCTGGGTACTCAGCAAACCGGTCTTCCTAAATTTGCTACTTTGGATTTAGTCAAAGACCAAGCAATACTAGAACAAGCTAGGAAAGCAGCACAATTAGTTACCAAAAAAGACCCTACTTTGAAACGGTGGCCTGAACTATCGAAAGAATTGTTCCGGCGACAACAGGTTAATAACCTCTGAGAAGAAGGGGAGAGTGGGAGAGAGGTAGAATTTGACGCTTACTTTCTATTCCCCACTCCCGACTCCCCGCTATTGCTTTCGCCAATGTGCATCAACCCCTCGTCCCTGACATTGCAAACGTCCAGCATCCCTCTCCCGTCGCAATAGACGACGAATCAAATCAATTCCCACTGTCGGGCACCGTTCCTGCAATTCCCTAACAGAAAATTTTTGAGGCAAATTGTTAATCCCATCCAATACAATTGCCGTTTTAGTTCCTTTTGCAGAAGTAACATATCCCACCCGTTGCTCAAATTCTCGATAGGCTGATAGCAGCATAACCCCCAAAAAATACTCCCACCAAGGTAATAAATTATGCTGCCCTTCATGCCATCCCTGGGAAGATTGATAAAGCGTATCGTAATAGCTTTCCTTTGTTCTCTCCACAATCCGTTCCAAACTAATAAATCGCCCCACCTCATAACCAGCTTTGTATAGCAGCAACAAAGTGAGTAACCTTGCCATCCGGCCGTTTCCATCTAAAAATGGGTGAATACACAAAAAATCCAAAATATAAGTTGGAATCAGCAATAAAGGTTCTATCTCACCAGATTCCCAGAGGTGATTAAACCGTTCTTGCAAACGTTCCATTGCTGCGGGAGTAGCATAAGCTGGAGTAGGTCGAAACCTCACCAATTTAGTCCCATCAGGATAAGTAGCGCTAATTTTATTATCCACTGTTTTCCAGCGTCCACCTGTATTAACGGCAAATTGGTAAAGGTCGCGGTGCAGTTGTAAAATGACTCCTGTACTAAAAGGAATATGAGTATAACTGGTGTGAATTGTAGTTAGCACATCCCGATAACCCGCAATTTCTTGTTCAGAACGATCGCGCGGTGTTGTTTTTTCTGCTACTAATTTCTTAATCCGTTCCAGTGGTACTGTAATACCTTCAATGCGGTTAGAAGATTCGGTACTCTGAATAACCGCCGCTTGGCGCAAAGTGCCTAAAACTTGTGGGGCCTGTTCTTTAAATAACTGTTGCTTTCCCTTGTACTCTCCAATTAGGCGAATTGTTTGAAGCAACCGTTGGTTAAGGGGTTGCTTTTCTATTAAACCTTCTTCAAATGATTGCATATTAATTTCACCTGACTTTGATAAGTATACCGCATAAAAAAGGTTTTGGTAGAGGCTTACTTATCTAGTTATCAACTCCCCTTAGAATTAGGTAAATAGCTAAGGCGATAATTAGTTTTAGCCATTTTCCTAGCTTCTGCTGTTGTCCAAGGTTTAACCGGAAGCAAATCAGGTTCAGATTCTAACAGCTTATAGGAAAAGAGATCGCCCGTTACTTCAGCAATGACAAAAGCAATAAACTTGCAACAGCTTAACGGCGCTTGTACTACCTGCTTCTCAGTAAATCTAACCACAATCCAATTCCACTCTAAGAATAATTGATTGCGGCGGACATCGCCCTCAGCATCGCAACAGTGAGTCGGCTGCTTAGATTTACCTGCATAAGGTTCATCAATCTCCACATCAATTCCTATCCCCGATGGAGTGTGAATTACAATAAAATCTGCTGAATAGCTTCTTCGAGATGACGGAATTTTAAACTCTGCTGCTTGGACAACTTCCTTAAAATACCGTTGTAAGTATTGCAAAAAGCGCTCTTCACTCACCCCTTGTCGAGCTTGAGAACAGCCAATATAACTAACCCGAAGTGACATCAAATCCTTGAGCAATCTATTTCTGGAATCAAAGTCAACTTTTACGCTTTTTAAAACTGTCTGCAACCCTTCTTTTTCCAGCTTAAAACTAGAAAATTCCGGCTGCTTTTTGGATAATATCTCTTGTTGCTTATACTCCAAAACCTGCTGCTTATATCTAGATAACAGTTTTTGACGGCAACCAAACACATAACTATAAGCAGCCGCAATTAAACATGAATAAGCCACCACTATCAACAGCATTTCCCACCACAGCCAACCCCAAGAAATAGCTAACAGCGGGAGAGCGATCGCACCATAGAGCCAAAACACCCAAATTAACCACAGTAGCTTGACAGGTAACACTACAGGCGGTTGAGGCGGAGTCAGCAAAACAACAGGTTGTCGGAATTGTTGAGTTTCTTGAACTTGGGATGAGGTAGCACCACTAGAATTTACCTCCGACAAAGGATATTGATGGCAGAACTGCATTACTATTTTGGGGTAAAAAACTATGGGGTAATTCATCTCTTTAAATCCTCTTTTTTTAAGAGCGCTATCGCGCTATTTGTTAGAAAATATTTTTGACCTGTATGCCCAAACCACAAGCATCAAATTCCAAAAAAACAACTGATTTTCCACCAGTCATCAAGATTAAAAACCACAAACAAGATAGGCATCTTGCTCTTGAATTTGACCCAGAAACAATAGCTTCAATTACTCAAATTGAAGCTCGACATGATTACTACCACACCTGCATTAACGGACGATATTGATGAATCTTGCTACTCAATCTCTCGCTCAAACCTCCCTAGCTGCTGCTCAACTTTGGCATCAACTAGAATCAGTAGAAACTCCTGAAGAAATTGACCAACTGCTGCAATCCCTTTGGCAAACCCAAGAAAGCCAAGAACTTGCTGTTGACACCCACGCGGACTTAGCTGACCAAATTGATGCCGAAATTGCTGCAATCAAGGCTCGAATGCAGTATTTGATAGAACTGCATTCCACAGCTATCAACAAACTCCAAGGGTGGAGAGAACGCTTAGACAAAACCGTTCTCTACTTCAACGAGTGCGGCGTGTTAACTTCAGAAATTATCGGTAAACACCACCGCATTACTGTTAAGGAAAATCCGCCTACCTGTGAAGTTTTAGTTGACGCTTCTCAACTACCAGAACCCTATCGCCGCACTGAGACAAAAATCGTAATCTCGGCTGACAAAAAAGCGATAGCAGATGCTTGGAAACAAGGAATGCCTGTAGATGGCACTAGGGTTTTCCGCAAACGCCGAGTTGTTTATAGCCTACTCAAAGGCAATAACTTGAATGCCTACCCAGCTAATTTAAACTCCCAGTTGCCAGCCGCAGCATCGACCACTCAACCAAAAGCAAAACGCCAAAAGCGCCACTCTCCTTAGATAGGAAAATGGGAAGTTAGGAGGACACAGAAATTTCATTCGCTGCGCCTTTTTCTTCCCTTTCCTCAGCTAAACCTCGCTCCAATAGCTCAAATCATCAAGCTCCTCTTCTGTTGCACCAAAAGTATTAATCCACCTCATAGCTCGCTCAAATAAGTGGCTATTTAACCGCCGCTTATCGGCATCAGACTGAGGCGGATTAGACCCCTGCCAACAATTATCACCCAGCTCAATTTTATCAAGGCATTGAGGGGACTGTGATTCAAATTTATTCTCTTGCATTCTTTAACCCTACCTAATTGTTACCTTCAGTTTAACCCACTTTATAGGGAGTGGGAAGTTGGGGAGAGTGGGAGAGTGGGGGAGGGGGAGTTAGGGAGAATTTGACGCTTACTTCCTAAACTGTACGGCATTAAAATTTGGTATTTTTTAATGCCAGATAAAAACTCGTCAAATCCTCTCCCACTCTCCCCTTCTCCCCAACTCCCCACTCCCCCACTCTCCCCCTCCAATTGAGCGGGTAACTATCCCTCAATCATCGGATGTCTTTTCACTTCCAAACTTGTACAAAAGAAATTGAGTGTGTGGGCAAAAAGACATAAATTTACCTACTCTCACTCATGGTTTCACGCTTCCATTGATTAACCCTATCCAATCCATTAGCATCGAAATTCTCAAGTCGAGGTCAATGATTCCCCATTCCCTTTTCATACTCCGCATTCCCCACTCCCCATTATTCCGGTACAACCGGAATTGATATCAATCATCACAACTAACTTTTCAGGTTTCAGGAGATACTCATAATGACCAAAAAGCATTCTCAATCACTAGAGCCTACCTGCCAGTATACTGAGCTTCTAGCAGGAGTTGGGCTAAAAATCCCTGTCTTTGATATGTCCTTAGAGAACGGCAAAGAAAAAGGACGCTACCAAATAGAACCGGAAATCCTCCGAAATTCAATGCTTGAACTACTCTTTAAACCCGAAGAATTAGCAACACTAACCATCGTCAAACCAGACCCAGATGATAGCAGCCTTGACCCTCTCAAAAACATCGACTTCGGAGACGGTATTGCTAGAAGAGTTGCCTTTAGTTCTGGCAAAAATGTGTACTTTGCTGACAAAGAACTCTCAGCCAAACTGTTAAGCGTATTCACAACTCAACCAGATCATTCCTGTCGCTACGGCTCTCTGCTAGTAAGCAGTTGCACTCAAGGAGTCCAGTTGTTAGACTGCTCTGTTAGTGGTGAAACATTGCGAGTCAAAATTGTTGATTCCCAAAGTGATGACCCTTCTGAAAAAGCTTTAGCTCAACGATATCAAACCGGAGACTGTCACGGCAAGATTTCACCCACATTAGCCCAACAATTAGATGGCATTCACAACCGCCCTTTTCAATTTCGATTTGCTTGGCTTTCAGACTGGGAACAAGAGAATTGTGCCACTCCCAAAATTAACTTCCTTGCTAAAGGAACGCTACTTCCCGATTCCCAATTAACTGATAATTTAGGCTATGATATCATTATGGATCGCTCTTCCATCAAAGGAGTTGCCGCATTGCAATTAGCTGAATTAATCCCTTGCGGAGATTACGAATTTCCCAAAGCGGTACTAGGAAATCGAGGCAATGCCAAAGTAACTGAATACGAAAATTCCTGGCAATTTTCGATTTGGTACTCCGAATCAGCTATTCAGACTGACATCGCCACCCCCACCAAACTTGAAGCCCAAAAGTTAGCTGACTTGCAAAACAATCGGTTGCAACTTTCTAAATACTTAGTAGAGCAACATGACAAGAAAGTGGCTTTTCAATCTAACATTCACGAAGACAACAACGGATTAGAAGATGAAACCGATGAAAAAGCTCAACGCAATGAATATCGGCTAATTTCTATTTTGAGAAACGACAAACTCGGTCAACTCCTTGACTTTCCCAAAGTCGTCGATTTCATGCAAGAACAACTAGCTAAGAAGTGGCGAGACTTAGCAATTAAAGGAGCAATTCATCATGGTTCAGCAATGGCTCAACCCTGCGAAGACCTAAAACCCGGTACAATTGTGGCCCCCCACTTGAAAAACGGCACAGAAGTCATCGTTACCCGATACCCAATTGTCAGTAAAGATAACATCCGCCGCTACACAGTAGACAATAAAAGCCATCCCGAATTAATGCAGTACAAAGGATGCGCCTTCATTCGTCCCGACCAAGCTATGCAGCACCACCAGTGCGATTTTGATGGAGATCAATTAGTAATTACTCCCGCCTCAAAACTGCCCAATATTGCCTCTGAAACCAGACACGCAAATGAAGAAAACGAGTATGAAGCTGTTTCCAAGCGTAGCAAAATTGATTACACCAAAGCTACTGATCAAGAGGGAAACCGTAAGTATACCAAACTGCGGCAAATTGCCGTAGCGATCGCACACAACAAAATCGGCTGGGTTGCTACCTTAATTGGACGAGTACAGTCTTCTGTACCCCAACCAAAACAACCTACAAACTTATTTAACCACAAGAAGCAGAAACTACTCGGTCAACTGTTTGATGCCCTACAAATTGAAGTGGACAGCCCCAAAAGCGCTACTCGCACAGAAGACTACCACCCCAATTTGCTAAATCTTGCTAAACAATGGTCAAACGAATACCCCTCTTACTTGTTTGACTTCAAAGACGACCCCCGGCTTTACAAAACAGTACCACTGCCCGCAGAAGACAACGCTGCCATCAGTTGCATCGCTCGCAGTGCGGTTAATCCTGAGTGGGAACCCACCCGCTTAACCAGCCGCCACCGCGACGAATTTCGCTACCTGTTCCCCTCTCCTAAAGATTTAGATGAGAGAGAAGATTGGGAGAAATACTACGTGACATGGGCCAAAGATACTAAAGAGCGATATCGAGAACGGATGGCAGAAATCTACGAGCAACAAGGCGATGACCTCAAAGCTATTAGAGAAGCTGTTGGCAAATTGTATGAGAGTTTAAGAACTGACGTAGCTGACGCATTTCCTCACCCCAAAGAGCGGATGTTAGCTGCTAGCGCATTGTGGCACGTAGAAACTACAAATCCCAATTTAGACGTGCCTCGCAAAGCTTGTCTTGAACTGTCGCGCCAACTGAAAATTGAGTTCCACCTCGAATCTGACTATGAGCGGCTACATGAAGCTCTGCCCAAGGATACTTACATTTTGAGCGTCCCTTTTCAAAAATTAGCAAGAGATGGAAGCGGTCAAATTAAAAGGAATAGCAAGCGACAGCCAATTAGCACTGACTTAGCTGGTGAATGGAAGGAAAAGCTAGACAATAAAGGCATTAAATACGAAGCTAGTTTACATCCCAGCTTGCCGATGGTTAACTTTGCCTTGCTCGACCCCAATGAGAAATTGGTAGAAGTCCTAGATCAGGAATTTGGCAACAATGAAAATGACATCGACTCTCTCAATTTAACTTACCGAGATCGCTTGGGTCGAACCCAAACTGCCAATTCGCGTATTGTAGCTCCTGCCAGCTACAATTGGGTTGAATCTAAAGACAGCCAAACTCCCAAAGCTGCATTGGTTCTTAACTTGTTCTCCGATGAAATTTGCCAGCAATTGCAGACTTTTCAGTTTGAAACTGTTGAACTAATTGGTCAAAAGTACAACGATTTCAAAGATGTTGATTTTAGCACCGAGAAGTGGAAGGGAAAAAGATTGAGTTTTGAAGTCGATGCTTTTAAAAGCGACACTGGTAATTACCGAGATGGCAGCCCAATTGTCAAGCTCAACGACCGTCAACTAGCCATGTTTTCGCCTAATTCTCCTAAACTGCCTATTGGTGCAACCTTTGAAGCAACTATCGAATCTTCACCCAAAAGCAGTGCTCTCATTTTAAACATCGATCCGGCATCGCTGAGGTTAATTGAAGAAGCGGCTGAAGTGGAAATCCTGTCAGTAAAAGGCAAATCTGCACCCAATAGAGAGGGCTTCGGCGAAGACATTCGACCGGGGAAATCGCTATCTCAAATTTCCCAACAGCAACAGTCTCAAGCTCAACAAAAAAATTGCGATTCCGCAACTATTTCTGAATTAATGCAAGCTGCGATTGGCAATGCCTATCAGAAAACAGGCGCTATTGAATTTCCAGTTGGTTCTTGGGGTGTATTCGTCAACAGCAAAACCCAAAAATGTACCGTTGAGGATGAAAGTGGCGCTATTATTTTTGCGGCTGACTTAAAAAGTGAGCGAATTATCAAAGGATTATCTGAAGAGAACAGCGCTAAGTTTGTCGCAGAAATCTTAGAAAACACCACTCCTAAACGCTTTAAAAAGAGCCGTTTGCCGGCTACTGTCGAACTTTAGCTGTTTACCAGCCGATGTCCCAGTGCGATCGCCTGTTCCCCAAGTACGAACAGTTGATCGTATTGGGATTGTCAGGAATGTGAGCATCAGTTAGCTTGATTGAGGAGAAAGTGCGATCGCCTTCTCTAAAAAATCTGCGCTCGCACCCCAACCCCAACCCACATCAGCTATTAAGCCACTGAAAAATCAGTAAATTGCCGCACATAAGGCGTTCTAAATTGCAAAACAATCTCTGTTTTTGGTACACCTAATTCTACCAATTCGTTAGCAATTCCTGCTTCAGTTAAATCGCGCTGAATCCAAATTTTTCCATCTTTGATATCTACATGAACTACACAACCATAAAACCATAAACCCTCTCTTGGTTTTCCCAACCTAAATGAACTAAAAGATAGCGATCGCTCTCTTTATCGAAAATTAACTCTTTTTCCGTATCTTCAGATAAATGATTGGCTGTATGTCTTTTTAAGACAGTCTGGACTAACTCTGAATAGTTTATTCCTTCCATAAAACAATCTCCTGTTGGCTTGCTCTCCACTCACAATACAGGTCAAATGTAAAGTTTTATTAAATGTGCAAAAAGCCCAGGAATTTTACAAATACATTCAGGATTTACGCAATTGCTCCCTTGCACTCATCACACTATACCCCCAATTGGATCGATCCAATTGAACCAGTAAAAAACACCTGTTGTCAGGAAGCCAGAACTCATGGAAATAATTTAGGTTTGAAAAAGGAAGGGGAGGGGAGTGGGGAGTGGGGGAGAATAGGAAAATTTGACACTTATTTCCTACGAATGCTTGTCTAACTGTACGGCAAAGCCTTCCCACTCTCCCCCTCTCCCCATTCCCCTTCCCTATCCAAGGAGAAATTCAATGGTTACTTACGCCCACAAAAAAAAGTCAAACCAATACATCACGGCTGAAACAGAACAGGGAGAAAAAATACTAAAGTACCTTAAAAGTCGGTGTGAAAAGGCTTTAAATTACTGCCAAGAACAAGGCCTGACTGCTGTTGAAGATTTTGCCGAAGCTGTCGAAGAATTGACTGAAGCTGACGGCAAACCAGGTATCAGCGTTAAAGTCACACAAGGTGGCTTCGTCCTCTCCCTCACAGACCGACCTGAATATGGTTCTACCACTGGCAAATACATGATGGAACACCTGGGAGAACCAGATGACAACCGATTCACCGCCGTCGGCATTAAAGCCACCCTCACCCCAGAAAAGAGTAAATCTCAGAGGAAAAATAAGCCTTCAGACTTAGACGAACTACTCTCCGAAATTGAGGAAACTGATTCAGTACCCAAGCAAGCGTCAAAAGCTAGTTCCAATGCTAAGAAAAAACTGGAATTAGACGAATTCGATGAAGATCATGACCTTCTCGATGAAATTAATGGCAGCGAACCAACCATCAAAACTCAAGCTAAATCTCAAACCAAAAGCAATAACGATTGGGAAATAGCGGACAGCCGTCATTCTAAGTCCCAGGCTAAATCTAAAATCACTGAAGTTGAAGTTGACGAAGAATTTGTGGTAGATGACCTTGAGGAAGAGGATAAAAAACGTATACCCCAAACTAAATCTCAGGCTAAGCCTAAAACTAAAAATGTAGAAAAATTTGTCACTGCTGAAATTGATGAAGACGAAAAAATTGTACTCCCGCAACAAGTTAAACCAAAATCCCGCCAAAATGAAGAAGAATTTGCCGGTGAAACTGAATCCCACAACCAATTTCGTAGTAAAAAACTTAATCAAAACCAGTTTGAGACAGTTGATAGCATCGACGACCTACTTGAGGACACCCTAACCAAAAGTCCTACAACACAATCCTTGCCATCCGATGCCAATCCCAGAACCCAACGCCGCAAGAAATCCAACGAATTGGATATTGATAGCCTGCTCAAAACAGGCGCACAAACCAGCGAGAGAATAGCCACTTCAGGAAATGAGATAAACGGTACAACCCTCTCTGGACTGAGTGCTCAAGCTGCATTTCTAGCCACCCTTGTAGGCATTGATGCAGCACAAAAAGTTATTGGTGCAGCCAGGGAAGCTGGACAAGAACGCCAAGTTACTCAACTCATCAAAAGGCTTAAATCTCAAAGCCAGCGTGCCGATCGGCTAACTGAACGAGCCAATCATTTACCAGAATTCATTGATGAAAAAGAAGCACCTATTGATGAACAAGAATCAGAAAATACACCCCTGCCTCCTCTCTCCAAAGAAGAACCTCAACTCGAAAATCAATCCTTATCTCAAACTGAAACGAAAACATCTGAGTCGGTTGGAGCAATCTTAGCCAAAGCCGTTAATCAAGTTACCCACCAACTTAAAACCATCCCCCAACCAGATGATGAAGGTAAAAAACTTAACCCAATTGAGATTAATACAAACGCGAGTTTTGAAGAGCAACTCAAACAAATTAATCAAGCCCTCGACCGCTTAGAAAAACGACTGGATACCCTAGAAAGCCGTATCGAAACTTTAGAAAAAGCACTTCAACAGCACTCTTTGAGCCAAACACCGCCTGCTGCGGAAGTTATGCCAGAAGAAAATAGCGATGATTTTGCCAAACCTGCTAACGGAGGCAAACGCTCACCTTCCCCAGAAAACGAGAGGGTGGACGCAAGAGTACCTGCTTTTACTCAAGGTCGAAATCCGTTAGCTACAGAAAATTCTACCCCTCCAAGTGAGCGACTTCCCTCAACTGATGAAGCACTGATTGCTGAAGCACTGGTGCAAATTTATCATGCTGCTGTTGAAGAAGCTGCTCAATATGAAGGCGATCGCTCTCAAGCTACCCCAGCAGCAGCTAATGGTGGTGTTGACCTGGGAAATACCAAACTTTACGTCTTTCTTGAAGGTGAATTGACTACTATCACCCTGGCAACCAAAGATGGCTTTGAAGTCTTCGAGGCTACCTCAGATGAGACGAGAAAATGGAACGTTACCGCTAACAAACTGACTCCTAAAGACAAACAAGAAATTTTGAAATTGCCTCACAGCTTAGAAGAGTTCCAACAAGTCAGTAACCAAGAACACCTCGCTCTCCTAGTAGCCGAAAGGGGCAAAGATGCCATCAGTTTAACTGACTCTCAAGGCAACAAATTCGAGTTTGAAGCCGGAGAGGGAATCGTGACTGGCTATACAGAACACGGCGAAGTAATTTATGAAGCCATCCTTCAACCCGACCAGGTAGAGGTACTACAATGCGACATCCCCGCCAACGAACTAGAAAGTTGGTTAGAACGAAGACTTCAGCAAACGCCGACTTCTAACTCCCACCGAGAAACTGACAAAGCTAATCGAGAAGTTCAAATCTAGAGAAGTCCGATCGTGAATTTTGGTGAGGCGCGATCGCCTTTTCTAAACCAATAGTGCGATCGCACTCCATCGAACTCACGTTAATTTAGAAAGTCCTAATCGCCTTGGGGGTTGCTATACCTTCTGCTTTCTCAACGACAACCCCCTCCCAATGGATCGATCCAGCTTAGTCACTCAAAAACACCGCCTTTGGTGATGTCAAAGCTTAGTGGCAAAACTTAGAGTAGTAATAAGGAAAATAACTACACTATAGAGAGGTTTGCATGACTATTCGTTCCTCATCCCGCTATTTATTCCCAACGGCAAAAGGCTCACAAAGCCCCGCCTTTCAATTTCTGAAACAACACAAAATCCGCCCAGGCGACTTCCTATTTATCGGGATTTGCCTAGCCTCACTTGTCTATTTTACTATCCATGACCCGCTCTTAATTGCGACTTTAGGCTGCTCCAGCATACTCTTTTTAAGTTTATGGCACATCACTAGAGCTATTCCCCTTGTAGAGCGATATATCGGCTGCAAAATCCGCTTTTGGCACATTGCCACAGCCATTATCACCTCTACTGCACTTTGCTCCGTACTCGATTCCCCAGCCAACGCCATCTTCCTCTCCGGCTTAGAAGAATTTATGAAAGAACTCGCAGAAGGAGCCTCTTCAGCAGGAGGGGAAGCTATTGATGCCGAAGTCATTGAACTGATTTTCAACTTAATTCGCGGAGCCTTCCTTTTATTAGTAGCATCCGCGTCTCTTTTTGCTTACAACCAAGCGCAACAAGGCAATGACTGGCGACCAATTGTCACCCAAGTTGCCTTAGCTTTTGCCATTGTAATTGCCATTGATGTAATAACTTTCCTCTTCGTTGGCAATGGCGGAGGCGGGGGTGGAGCCTAATTATCTAAAGGGGAGGGGTTTTCTCTTCCCCAAACCTCAACCTCAAATCTAAACCCGTTTAAATTATGCTCAAAGATCCCGATAAAGACTTTATTTCCGTCAATAAAATTCTTGGCAAACAAGCCAGCATCGGCATCATTCCAGCGGAACAGCTAATTCCCTGGATGCTAATCACCGTAATTTCCTACATCCTCACCAACGGCTTATTCAGCTTAGGAATGCCTTGGTTTTTCACCACTACTTTCTGGCTAATTGTAAGCTGGTGGCTCCTGACAGGTAACAAACCTCACCTTTTTGTAGACAGGTTTAGACCTCCGCCGGGGAACGAGTGGTACAACGGTAATCTTTTATACCTTTCTCCCCTTCCCCAACACCGACCAAACCCGATTCGCCACCGAATCAGCGATTCACAAGTCCGAGTCAAACTTAAACCCAAACTTGCTCCCAATCAACAAGGAGGTAACAGCCGACTTATGCCCTTCCAAAACTACCAAAACCTCCTGTGTTTAGTCACTATCAAAAAGGATGGTCGAGAAGTTTCTGGTTACTTACTGAATGAAGGCAGTCAATACCAAATTGTATTCGGATTCGAGACGGCTGGCTTTCACAACATCCTGTACCGCCAGGAAGTAAACAACGCAGCTACCGCCTTAGAAGAGGGGCTAAAAGACATTGCCCCAGGCGAAAAAATGACCTTTCACACCGGCTGCTACAGCAGCGATTGCCTTCGCCAGCAACAGTTAACTGAATTGGCTGACAACTGTCACCTCAAACCCATTTCTGTACTCGTTCGTAACGAACAGAAACGCATTCAAGAACTCAACTTAGCAGGCACCCGACAACTGTGGAACCAAACTATTTTCTGCACTTGGACATTCAACGCTCAATCTGGCTCCAAATCCAACGACCCTCTGAGTAAATTCATCAATGGAATTGTCAACACAGCCAACAGCGTTGCTGCACAATTTACAGGCAACCAGCGCATCTACTCTGAACGCTTTTACAAACAACTGCTGCTCGACGCTTTCGAGCAAGGCTACATCCGGTGGGAACTCTTGCTAAACACCAAAATCGGACTGGAAATTCAACCCATGAATGCCCAAATACTATGGGGCTGGCTGTGGCAAAAATTCAACAGCGCACCCGTACCCCCTATCCCCCAACTTCTCACCTTAAAAGAAACCGCGTCGGACTACAAACTAACCGAAACCATCAACAGTCACAAACACGCCTGCACCATTTTAATTGAAGGTATGAGCGGCCGTTCGAGCTGCCCGGAACACAGAAAAGCTAGCTCACGCATTTTGCTTCCCGGCAGAAACGCAGAATGCGGCGTGCTCACAATGGAAGAGGGCCCCGGCGGCTGGCTCAATACCAGAGAGCAACTGCAATGGCTCTGGAAAATTATGAGCAACAGCTACGTCCGCGATACTGAAGCCGTTGTCGAAATTAGCGCCGCTCCCAACTTTATTATTCAAGACAACTTAGCAAGGCAAGCTAAACAATCAAAAAGTGCCAAAAAACGCGCTTTAGAAAAAGGTCAAGGTCGCGATGTAGGAGCAGAAGTCAAACAGGAAGAATCCTTTGAAGCCCAGAAAAAAATGTACAAAGGTGCAAGAGCAATTCACGCTGCTATCACCTTCTTAGTCTACCGACCAACCCCGGAGCAACTAACACACGCTTGCCAAATGCTCTCCCACAGCTTCGGCTCTGCCAAGGTATTAAGAGAGCGCAATATTGCTTGGCAACTGTGGCTAGAAACTTTGCCCATTACTGTAAGCTGGCTGTTGCACAGCAGTTCGCTAATTAACGAACGCCGCCTCACCTTAGACACCGAAACTGTCCCCGGTATTTTGCCCTTAACTGCTGTAAGGGACATCGACTTAAAAGGAGTTGAATTCATCACCAAAGGCGGCAAACCGGTTTACGTTGACCTCATGCACAACCAAACTAGCCGCGCCGTTATAACAGGTGAATCCGGTTGCGGTAAAAGCGTTGTAGGATGGCGATTTGCCGTCGATGCTTTAGCCGCCAATATCCCAGTCGTCGGCATGGATATCTCAGCAGGAAGCGGCAGTACCTTTGAGACAGCAGTGAAACTGTTAGGCGATGATGGAGCTTACTACGACATCACCTCTGGCAGCTCGAATCTACTCGAAATACCCGATTTGAGGCGTTTTGACAGAGAAGAGCGATCGCGCCGACTAGACCAATGGAAAGAGTTTATCAGAAAAGCGCTGACTATTATCAGCATGGGCAAAGTCCGCGACCCAAAATTAGCGCAGCGAGTCGATGCCATTTTGCTGCTAACTCTGAAAAAATTTCTGGAAGACCCAGACATTATCGAGCGCTACAATACTGCCTTTGAAAAAGGCTGGAAATCGACCGCTTGGCAAGAAATGCCAACCCTCACAAACCTCCTAAAATTCTGCACAAAAGAGCAACTAAACCTGCAAAATTTTACCGACTTCGACCGCATTGCCATCAACCAAATTATCACTCAATGCAACGCATTACTAGCCTCACCTTTAGGGAAAGCAATTGGCAGACCGAGTACATTTTCACCCGAACCCGCTGTTAAGTTTTTTGCCCTTAGCGGTTTGGGTAACGAACAAGACCAGTATTTAATGGCAATTAACGCCCACGCTGCTTGCATTCGCAACGCACTTTCTCACCCTAAAAGCCTATTTATCGGAGACGAACTTTCGATTTTGTTTAAGAAAGACGGATTTGCTGAAGTAGTAGGCGAGCTCTGTGCAGTGGGTAGAAAGAATGGCATTTCAGTACTCTTGCTATCCCAAGATATCGACAGTATTTGCGATTGTAGTGCGGGAACTATGATTATGCAAAACATGGTGTATCGAATTACCGGAAGATTGACATCAAACGGAGCCACTTCTTGGATCAAAAATTTGGGATATCCGGCTGAAATTATTAGCCAGAATGCCACAGAAGCTTTCCTTCCCAGAGCTGCCGACCTTTATTCCAATTGGCTAATTGAAAAAGGAGGTCGTTTCTGGCAAAGCCGATACTATCCAGGCGAAATGATATTAGCAAGTGTGGCTAACAATCAAGCTGAATTGATGGCTCGTGCGCGAGTGATGGCTCAATATCCCAATACGTTAAAAGGGCAATTGCTAGCACTCAAACAATTTGCATCGGAATATGTACAAGCCGTTAAAGAAGGGCGTTCATTAGCCAATATTGGCAAGAATGCAGTCACAGATATCAAGGAACACAAATCTCATCAAGACCTTATTGCTAGCTAGACGGAGAAAAACCGATGAAATCACCGAAATTTCTTGTCAAACTTGCCCTCAGTATTCCTGCAATTTGGCTGAGCTTAATACTGAATTCTGTTGAAGCAAAAGCTCAAACATCTGACAGCAATTCGACTGCTACACAGCTTCCAAGCTTAAGCAATCCTAACAGCAGCACTTTCAACCGCTCCAGCTTCACAGTTCCCAATCAACAAATAGAAAGCCAAATCCAACAATCAGCTAATAACTTCTTGAGCAACCCGAAAGAAATAGGAGGTATAGAAAACACAATTAGGGGCATAACAGGCGAAATTTCAGATACCATCTCCACCATCTCCGACAGCATCTCAGGCATCTGGGACAATTTGTTAAATAAAGTCGAAAAATTTAGCAGTGAAATAGAGTCAACCCTCTCTTCATTCCTAGGAGAATTGAAAGTTCCAGACCTAAAAGAAGCAGTTAAAAGCATAATGGACGGCAACACCTCCGAAAGCGAAGGGACAAAACTATCCGCTGCTTTAGAGAAGAAACCGCAAGATTCTTACAGCCTCAAAGAGAACAACGCAGAGTTAGCAGAAAGAGAAAGTGCTGTAAGTGAAGCCAATAAAGCTACTCTCAGTAAAGATGCTCAACAAAAGCAAGCGACTCTGAAAGAAATTGTCCAACAAAACGTAGAGCAAACTGGTCAAATTAGCCAAAATTCAATGGAATTGGGTGCTGATTCAGAAGGTCAAGATGTCACCCAGAACATTATGAGAAATATATCTCAACAAAGTGCGATCGCAGCTAAGCAAGCAGCCTTATCAGCAGAAAATCAAAGTGCCTTAGTTATGCAGGGCCAGCAAGCGCAAATTGACCGCAGTCTTGCCAACATTCTCAACGCTCAACAGGCAGAAGAACTTAACGAAATTAACACCGCCCAGAGACGGCAGGATGCTGCGGCTGCTACCGCTTCTTCTACTCAAGCCGGACTGTTTCAAATGCCGGGAGGCATAACCCTGGGGGCAAGCGAAGACTGAAATCACAACAAGGAGACACCGCGATGCTGACACAACTAATCGCCCAAACTAGCACAGCAGGACAAGCCCTGGACACTCTATCTGACGCTATAGAAGTCTCTCAAAAAACCGTCGAATCGTGGAATTTAGTTTGGTTTAACACCTTCAACACTCAAGAATCCTCTCTCTGGATTGCCTTAGTCAAACTAGGACTAATTCTGGCGGGAATATCTGTTACTTACCTCGCTGTCACCAGTGGCAAAGAAATCATCGAAAAACAGTCTTGGTCTGAGTTAGTAGCCATGTTTATCTGGCCGCTTGTGATTGTAGTATTTCTCAGTAACAACGGCAAAGTTTTAGCTGAAAGCATCAAATTTATTAAAGCTGTAGGTAGCACTCAAGTTCAGGAAATTATGAAGATTCAAGTCGGAGAAATGACCTTCAGAACTGCCCTGAGCGACGTTAACCTCACCAGTGCTGGCAAAGAAGAGATTGAGAAACTCTATAGCGAATGCCAGGGCAAAGTTGGAGAGGCTTTAGTCCAATGCTGGAACAGCAAAAAAGAGCCTGCTCAACAAATTCTCCAGGCAGCGGAACAGCAAAATGGAGGCCCCCTCAAAAGCTTGCAGCGGTTTGTTGAAAACTTAGGCAATGTTGCCAATCTTCAAGATATAGGAAATGGCGATTTTGCAGGGCAAGTTTTTAGGTCTACTATCTTACCTATCATTCGCTTAATTCTTAGATCGGTACAGTGGGCATTTGTCAACATTTTAGAAGCAGCATTGTTGCTAACAGCTTTATTCGGACCTCTGGCAATGGGTTTATCACTATTGCCGCTGCAAGGAAAACCCATCTGGGCTTGGTTAATCGGATTTATGTCATTATTTGGAGTGCAATTGGGCTACAACATCGTCGTTGGATTAGTCGCCGTAGTCATTGTCAAATCCGATGCAGAGTTAGTTACAGACATCGCCTTTTTATTCTTTTTAGCTGTGTTTTCTCCTACTCTTGCAGTGCTAATTGCCAAGGGTGGAGGAACCGCTTTGTATAGTGCGATCGCTAATAGCACTAAACAGCTTACAGACATTGCCAGTAACGCGATTGGTCTTGTTGCCGGAAAACTCCTTTAGGACTGAATTCGTCCACCCAAAATTGTTCAAATTCACCACTACTCAACATTAGAATTTATGAATGTCAAACTTAAGCAATCTCAACCCTTACTTCCCGAATCTAAAAACACCTTAGCCTTGTGTTTTATCCTGCTAACCAGCTTTGTTTTTTTACTAACAATTGCTGTTTTAGTTAACACAGTTAGTTTGAGAGCTTTATCTCAAAAAAAAGTTACATTTGTTC
This sequence comes from Microcoleus sp. S28C3, assembly GCF_036700785.1. Lineage (NCBI taxonomy): Bacteria > Bacillati > Cyanobacteriota > Cyanophyceae > Oscillatoriales > Microcoleaceae > Microcoleus > Microcoleus sp. S28C3. Next base: position 51,291 of record NZ_JAUBPO010000002.1, read on the forward strand.
AGCTCAAAGACGGAACCGCAGCCCGAATTGCAGAACAAGATGAATTTTACAGAGAGCCTAAAACTATCCAAACTTTCGTGTCAAGTTGGGTGAATTTAACCTGGGCTTGGTCAGGCAAAATACCCGGCACAAATGACCCCGACCCCGGCATTAAAGTTAAAGGCAGTACCAAAGTTCCTACAACTGCTTGGATGGGTTCATTGATGATGGAGTCAGAGTTTGGAAAAGCTTCCCTTGTCGAACTTGCCCAACTCGTTCCTAACACCATCTATTCAGGAAAAACCCGCTCTGGAGTCTATATCTCTCACATCTCAGAACCCAGAGAAATAAAAAGAGGAGTTTGGGAAATAGATGTAATTGCTACTCGCGTCGTGCTGGAACAAGGCATTGGAGAAAGCCGAGAACAGTTTAATCGAACTTTCACCGTCAAAGCCGTAGAAATTCCCAAATCGCCTCTCAAAGAAAACGCTAATGAATTAGAGAAGACTATTCACTCTTTGAGAGCAGCCGGATTAGAAATTTCCCGAATTGTCGAATTCAAACCATAGAAGAGGAAAGATACCTGGAGAGGGGACGAACCGGCAAGTAGGTAAATTTAAAAACCTTCCGTAAAAACTAAATAAATTAAACATTTAGTAGGTTCCATCCCTTTGCTTAAAGTATTCTATCTTTTCTTTTTTTTGTACGGTTAAACACAACAAATTCAATTAATTATAAAGCCATGAACAACCAAACGAAGGGATCGACCCACAATTCAAATAATACCAGTCTTGATAATAGTAACTTAACCAGTACAGCCAATATGAACTATGCAAGTTCATCAAATGAGTACACCCCAAATAATGATGGTGGCAACATCAATTCCCCTATTTCCCCTTCTCCCAATCCTTCCCCTTCTGACGATGACATTGACGAGAACTTCATTGCTAATTTCGACCCCAATGCACCCCTAACACTTGAAACTCAATATCAACTCGCTCAAGATGAGGAAAGACCACTGCCGCCGCCTGTTTCCGAAAGAGGCGTTCCTAGAGCAGTGACAATGCTGCTATTGACTGGGGGAATACTATTGCTAGGACTGCTGATTTGGCAATTTATCAAGCCTAAATCACCTCGCGAACCTATCGCACAATCAACACCAAAAGAAAGCTCTTCTGGCACCATTAAAGATGAAAAACCGGAGTTGCTGGCTAAATTAGCTTACCAAGACCAACAAAAACTGTTAGCCGAAAAACCGCAACAAACCGCAAAACCCAAAACAGAACCGTCGCCCAAACCGTCAAGAACCCCACGAACTCCGCGAACTCCGCGTCTAGTCGCTACCCGGAGCGCTGCACCGCCACCTACTCCTCTACGCGAACCCCTACCCGTACCCAGAACAGTAGTGCGGACGGTAACACTACCCGCACCCATACCTCAAAGAGTACCCTCAAGAACACCTGCACCGGCCTCCATACTCAAACCGTTAGTACCCCCACCTTTAATTCCAACTCCAAGAGAAGAAAAAATCGACCCGTTTGAGCGGTGGAACCAACTCGCCCAACTCGGACAAATTAGGGGAAATTTTGACCCTAACCGAATAGCGAATGCCGTGAGTGCAACACCGAGCACTCCAGCGACAACAAGCGCTACCGCCGCCGCTCTGACAAAGCCAGCTCCCACAACTGAATTCCTAACAGTCAATATCGGCAACCAAAAGTCGCAACCCTCATACGTTTCTTTGGAACAAATCCCACAAGAATTTTATAACCGCCCAAATAACGCCACCGGGGAAAGGCTACACCCGGAGTTTCCCGCAGGAGAGGACAGCCTCGAAACCACTGATAACTCCCAAAACTCGACTAACCAATTAACTCCGGCTGCCCTTTCCCCCCAAACAAGTTCCGATTCTACCGATAGCCCAATCGAGACTGCGGCTCGACTGAGCGCGAGCCGAACATCCTTGCCTGATACAGAATTTCAAACCCTTTCCCCAGAAGCTGCTCCAGAGGCTTCTGCCTTAACAAACTCCCCAACCCTAGAACAAGTAAATTCCCCAGGGGCAAAAGGCATTCTCAACCGCACGCCCCAAAGTTCCTCAACCTCCCAAACAGCTCAGGTTCCCCTTGGAACCACAGCCAACGGCGTAGTTTCGGTTCCCCTGTTGTGGGATGAAGGCTCAGGCAAACAGCTTTACGACAAATTTGCCATCACCCTCACAGCCGACTTCACGGCAACTGACGGCTCTATTGCCTTTCCTGCGGGTACGGTTGTCATTGCCAAAGCCAACACCATAAGCAAAGGCAATCGGATGGTACAAGCTACTGCTGTGGCACTCGTTTACTCTGATAGAAACGGTCAGATTAAACAGCAGCCCATTCCAGAAGGCGCAATTTTGATTGCAGGAGAGGGCGGAGAACCGCTAATTGCTTCAGGTTACTTCGACCCTGGTTCCGATATTGCCGGACAGGATATCCTTACCGCAGTGCTGTCGGGAGTTGGACGAGTCGGTCAAGTGTTCGCAGAGCCTAAAGTCAGGAGCTCTAGCAGTATTAGCGGTAGGTTTGGGAGCAGTACAACCACCGTTGAAAGTCGAGACCCCCAAATTTGGTCAGCCGTCCTCGATGGCTTCTTCAGCCCCCTAGCAAAACGGATGGAAAGCCGCTCAGATAGAGCAACTGAAGAACTTTTAAACCGCCCTAATGTAGCTGTGGTTAATAAAGGAACCCCGGTTTCTATTACTGTTAACAGCTTTCTCAACATTTACCGTTGACCGAGGCGTTGGTAAACGGTTAAGTCGCCCCAACGCGACTGCGGCGATTAGTAAATAAAATCCCCGTTTCTAGTGTCAACAATTTTCTCAACATCAACCGATAACTGCCATGACGAATCGCATCCAATCTCCAATAATGCTTTCCCTCGGAGGGCTTTTGTTCACAGCAGTGTTCGCCGCTGCAAGCTACCCCGACTGTGCTTTTGCTCAATCAAGAGTAACAGGCTATCAAACTGTGGGTCGAGATATTGCCGTCAATAGTGCTCACGATATTTTAGTCTATCCCGGTCGCGCAAGTGCGATCGACTTCAGCTCAACCGATGAAGCTGTCGCCTACGTTTTAATTGCCGACCCCTCAAAAATAGTTTTCAGCACCGACGCACAGTTGGCAAGCGGCCAAGCCAAAACTGTTTTCTTGCGTCCCATTCAAGCGCTCAATTTTCCGGGAGCTACCACAGCTACCATCACCAACCTCTCAATCAAAACTGTAGATTCAAAAGGGAAACAGCGACTTTACAACTTCAACATCGTTCCTACCAACAAAGAACCAGAACACTTAGGAATTCGCATCGCTCCCGTCACCCCAAGAATGTCGCCGACTGTGAACGTTGATAGAGGTCGCGCACCCTCTGCATCAGATGTTGAAAAAGGATTGCTAATTGCCATTCAAAAAGGCTACACGGCAGCCAACGACCCAGTAGTCTACAGCGTGCGACAATTTTTAGCTCTGGTAAGAAATCAGAATCTATCGGCGGCCGATGCTGCTGCACGAGCCGGAGTAGACTTGTCTGTAATTGTCGAGCTGAGCCTCATTGCACAAGAAGAATTGAACTACCCTGGAACAAGATTTCAACAGCCACAACCGCCAACAGCCCAAACTACTCGGCTTCTTAAAAGTCGCTCTGCTTTTTGATTGGAGCCGGAGCTGCGGGAATAGGTAACGGGAATGGGGAATGGGGAGTAGGGAATGGGAGAGAATTTGACTGACTGTCTCCTCACTCCAAATTCCGCTTCATCAAAATTGTTGAGGAAAAGGTAATTGGGAAAAAGGTAGTTAACTCATAACTCATAACCGAAGAGCGCTTGGGGGGAGGCTCTCGGCAATCTCATAACTTCCTATTACCCATCCGATTATCGAAAAGTTGAGATGCGAATCCTCTCCTCAATACTGCCCGCGCTGAGTCAGGCGGGAGCCAGTGTCGCTAACCGCTCGCTCTGAGAACTTATGGCTTTTGACTGATTCTGATTGGTTTGAAGCTGCGCTATTAATAATAGCAATTAGTCAAACAGCATAATGAAAGTGAGCAGGGATAGTGAGTGAGGATGGGAGAACTTTTCTACTTCCTACTCAACGCGAAGCTGAGTTATCAGTTTTGAATAGACATCTTAAATAGATATTTTTTGAACGGTTCGGCAGTAATACTTTCTCGGAAGAACGTTTTTTTCCTCATTCCCACTCCCTTTTTTTAACCAATGTTCCGTCCAAAAAGCTCAGTTCAAAAAAAGTCTGCCCTCCCGCTGCGTGTTGTGCTTACAGTTCCCAACGCTCTCCTGATTTCGACTTTACTATGTCTGACCGGATGGCTTTCTTTTCAAACAGGGCGGCAGACAATGAATGACTTAGTTGCACAGCTATTGTCCGAAGCAACGAGCCGCATCTGGGACCGCCTTGACAGCTACTTAAAAGAACGGGTTGGGGTTGGGAAAGGAGAAGGGAATTATAATAAAATGCAAACTGGTTCGGTGAACCAACTTCGCCCAAGTCAAACAGCCGGAGTCACAATCAAACCAAATGAGTCAGACTCTCCAAAAACAATATTCCGTCAACAAAAAACAAATTCTGCTTTTCCCACCCCAACCTCAACATTCAACTTGCACGATTTCCACATCAGCCCTAACTGTCAAGCCTTTATCTTAGACCGTTCGGGACACTTAGTTGCTTGGAACGAGGTAACTGAACTAAAACCGTCTATTTCTGTTGACTCCCAGCAGCGAATTCGCGCCCAAGCTCTGCAACAACAAGTAATCCAGCTTTCCACAGAGTATTTGCTTAAACATTATGGCAGCCTCGCTGCTATTAACAGCAGCCAAAATCTTAACTTTACTGCCAGCAACTCTAGATACTTACTGCAAGTCAGACCTTTTGAAAACTCTTCAAGCTTAAACTGGCTGATTGTAGCAGTTGTACCCGAAACCGACTTCACCCAAAAAGTTCAGGCCAATACTCGCAACACTATTTTGCTCGTGCTGCTGGCTTTGGTTCTTTCTATCTGCCTTTTGCTGTCAATTTCCCTAAGAATAGAACAGCGGCTGCTGCGGTTAATTTCGGCAACAGAGGCGATAGCTGGCGGCGACTTCGACTCAACAGTTTCAGGTAGCGGCGTTGCCGAACTCGAAGCCCTAGCCTGTGCTTTCAAGCGCATGAATTCCCAGTTAAAAGCATCTCGCCAGCGGTTAGAAGAATATTCTGGCGATTTAAAACGGCAAGTTGCACAGAAAACAAAGGAACTAAAACAAGCTAAAATTGCCGCCGAAAGTGCCAATCGCGCTAAAAGTACCTTTCTGGCTAATATGAGCCACGAACTGAGAACGCCTCTGAATGCGATTATCGGCTTTGCCCACCTCCTTGTAAACTCTAAAAAAACTGCACCGGAACAGCAGTCGAGTTTAGATATTATCAATCGCAGTGGCGAGCATTTGTTGAAACTAATCAACGATATTTTGTCGCTGTCTAAGATTGAAGCTGGTCAAATTACCCTCGAATCAAATGCTTTTGACCTGTACAGTTTGCTCTCGGACATAGAAGGGATGTTCCAACTCAAAACTCAATCGTCGGGATTGCAACTTGTTTTTGAACGCAGTTCAGATGTACCGCAATACGTCCGAACTGATGAAAGCAAGCTGCGCCAAGTTTTGATTAATCTGTTGGGTAATGCTGTTAAATTTACTGAGACGGGTAGGGTGAAGCTGACTGTAAAATGCCTTCAGTCTATGGCTAAAAAACCTTTACCCAAATTCTTTCTCCAATTCTCTGTGAAGGATACAGGCCCAGGCATTGCGCCTGATGAGGTTAGCCGTTTGTTTAAGCCGTTCGTGCAAGCGGATGCTGGCAGAAAATCGCAAACGGGAACGGGTTTGGGATTGCCAATCAGTAACTCTTTTGTGAAGCTGATGGGTGGCGAGATTAAGGTCAAAAGTTCTGTGGGGAAAGGAACGGTTTTTAGTTTTTACATTAAAGTCAGTCATGCAACTGAGAGCGAAATTTATGACAGACAGCCGCAAAAACGAGTGAAGGGGTTGGCACCTAACCAACAAAATTATCGCATTCTGGTAGCGGACGATGAGTCGGCAAATCGGTTGCTGCTAACTCAGATATTGAAGTCGGCTGGCTTTCTTGTGTGCTTCGCGGATAACGGAATTGAGGCTGTTAAATTGTGGCGAAAGTACAATCCGGATTTAATTTGGATGGATTTGAGGATGCCTGTTCTAGACGGCTTTCAAGCTGCTCAAAAAATTAGAGCTTTGCCTGACGGTTCTAATACTAAAATTATTGCTTTGAGCGCTAATGCTTTTGTTAAAACCCAGGAACTCGCCATGTCGAAAGGCTTTGATGATTTTGTTGCCAAACCGTTCCGAGAAACAGTAATTTTTGAGAAGATGGCGCTTCATTTGGGAGTTCGCTATATCTATGAAGAGGAGTCGCCAAGGAAGTCCGAACAGGATGAGCCTGTTATGCAACTGACTCCTGAGTCGCTGTCTGTGTTGCCGAGGGAGTCGATTGAGAAGCTTTACAAAGCAGCCACTTGTGGAGACGAGCAAGCGGTAAGGCTGTTGATTGAGCGAATTCCGCTGTCGCAGAAGCAAATTGCGGCGGCTCTGACTAAATTAGTTGACAATATGAGCTTAGATATTATCAGCGATTTGACTCAACACTACCTTTGAATGAACCCCACCAAAATCCAAGTTATGGGTAGGGACTGCGCTGAACATCTCTGCTCAGTGCTAACTGCGATCGCAGTTAGTTATCAGACGCGGTTCTCAAAGTTCTTTCCAGGATTAGTCTACAATAAGCCGCAGTCCACTAATATTGTTTAATCAACACGTTGAGTGAGCGTGCTTAAAAATAGATGAGCAAAATTATTGCGCTGTTCAACCAGTCAGGCGGTGTCTCCAAAACCAGTTTGACAATGAATTTAGGCTACCATTTAGCCAAGCGTTCGCAAAAAGTCTTGTTAGTAGATATGGACCCCCAAGCCTCACTTACCACCTTCATGGGCTTGGAGCCATCTGAGTTACAGGAGACTGTCTACGAGTCCATTATGAACGGTTCTGACACGGCGCTCCGCAAAAACCTTCACAACATGGACTTGCTCCCTTCTAATATTAATTTGAGCGGAGCAGAGCTGGAACTGGTGGTGGCTGACATGAGAGATAGTCGGCTAAAAGAAGTCATTGACCCCCTTAGCTCGAACTATGACTTCATATTGATAGACTGCCCTCCCTCGCTCGGCATCCTATCCTATATCAGTCTAGTTGCCTCCACTCACGTCTTAATTCCAATTCAGACTGAATATAAAGCTCTCAAAGGAACAGAATTGCTGTTGCAAACCATTGCTCGCGTCAGAAAACGCGCCAATCGTTCATTGCAGATTGCTGGAGTGATTCCGACGCTGTACGATACCCGTACTGTACAGGCTTTTCAAAGTTTGCAGTCAATTACTACTTCTCTGGAGAAGATTGGTGCGATTTACCCCCCTGTCCCTCGGACTGTGGCTTTTGCCGATGCGTCACAGCAACACGTACCTCTGGCCGTGTACAATCCAAAACATCCAGCCGTCGCCGTACTCGATACTATTGCACAAGGACTCTTAGCTCTGGCATGAATCAAAAGCGCGACAGTCAGCCTTATCAAATCAAAGGAGTTGAGGCTCTATTAGGAACCAGCGACAGCGCAGATGCCGCATCCGAACTTGTCTCAATACACAAAATTGTCTTGCCCCAGCAGCAGCCACGCCGCTATTTCGAGCCGACAGCTATGCAAGAACTGGTGGAGTCAGTCAAGCAGCTAGGGATTCTGCAACCGCTCCTGGTACGCCCCATAGATGGCAACAAGTACGAATTGGTAGCGGGAGAACGGCGCTATCGAGCCGCGTCATCGTTAGGCTTGACTGAGATTCCTGTTGTGATTCGGGAACTGACAGACACAGAGGCTCTGCAAATTGCACTGCTGGAGAACTTGCAGCGGGAAGATTTGAATGCGATTGAGGAAACCGAGGGGATTTTGCAATTGCTGGCAATGAAATTAAACTCTACCTCCTCGTCAGTTATTGCTTTGCTCGGAGCGGCCGCGCACCCAGAACGCGCAGGTGTGGATAACGTTATCCACAGCTCCCAGTGGCAAATAGTAAGCGATATATTTGTACTCGTCGGGAAGTACACTCCAGAGAGTTTCCGAACCAATCGCCTCCCCTTGCTGAACCTGCCAGATGATGTGATTGGAGCGCTGCGGAAAGGACGGATTGAGTATACTAAAGCCAGAGCGATCGCCCGAGTTAAGGATAGCTCAGAGCGCTCCCAATTGTTAGAAGAGGCGATCGCTCTCGACCTCTCTCTGACCCAAATCAAACATCGCATTGCCGATTTAAAAGCCCAAAATACAGGGGAGGCGACTGCACCGAATCGCTCGCTTAAAAGTCGCGTAGATGCAGCTTTGCAGCGAGTAAAAAAGTCTAAGGTTTGGGATGACCCCAAAAAGCAGAAGAAACTAGAGAAGCTGTTAGCTGAACTGGAAGCTTTGGTGGGTGAGGGATTGGAAAATTGAGGCGGATTTTAAAGTAAAGCCACCTAAATTCACCAAATTATAGCAACCGCTTTCGTCGGCGGCGGACGCAAGACGCAAGACATCCTCAATCGCCAGAATGCAAACAATTAAATCGATCGAGTTGTTTGCGGGTGCGACTTTTTAGCCAAGACCAGCACTATTCAATTTTGTTGAGATCGAGAGAGCGATTTGGAGCGCTCGTCTATTGCAGGCAGTAAATTAGCCGACTGAGGGTCGAAATTTTTTTGGGGCTGCCGCGGTCGATCGCGGCAGCTTTAATCTGCGATCGCCCGCGCGCAACCGCAAGCAAACCACGCCGCAACCGTGGTTTTATTTGGCGGTCAATATTCTCTAAAAAATATTAACAATTCAGAACTTAAAGCCCAAAAAGTCGAGAGATAGTCATTAGCGATCGGCGAGAGCGCTCGCTCTTTGTTTGCAGTTGTCTAATTCTGCCTCGCACAATTGCAGTAGTTGTTTTAATTGTGAATAAGAAAAAAGCTCTAAAGTAGCCTTTGTTCTTCGATTAAAGTCAACTTTTAAAAGTTCGCAGACCATTCGTGCAGCTTGATTGGTGTCGAAACCTTCGGAACTGCTGATAACGCCGATTGCTGTTTCTTCGTACCAGCGTGCGGCTTCGCCGTTTCCTTCAATTTCGATCGCGGTTGCAAAAGGTCGATCGTCTACAGTGAATGGGTCAGATCGTTCCATCCGAATTCGATCGCTGTTGCCAAAGTCGGGCAATACTGTTTTACCGTTGCTTAGTCCGATACTTGCTGCCATTGCATTTTGCTCTTGCGTGACGCTAGCGATTGTAGCAGGTGCAGTAGGTGCAACAACTTTATGGATCGGGAGCGGAACCAAGTCAGAGAGATTAAATATTTCAGAGGGAACCGAACCTCCGTCAAGGCGAACTATAACAGATCGCCCACCGTTGGCAAAACCTCTGACAGTGCCCGTATTTCCGCCATAGAGGGCGTTGCTGTTGCCAATTTGAACTAAATCCCCTTGGACCAGTTGTACTGTTTCAACGGGCGGCGATCCGATCGCTAAATCCAAAATAGGTTGCTCTGGCGCGCTCGACGTTCGACCGCTGTCTGGGTTGCTGGCTGCTGCTGCCGACTTCAAAGGTTTCTTTAAAGATTTTTTTTCATCTCGAACAGCAGCGAGCGCCCAATTGATGCTGAGTGTTTCGCAATCTTTCAAAAACGCGGAGCTCCGCGCTTTTGCTTCGATAAGGTTCCAATATTTTGAAATCGCCATGTAGTCCTGTGCGGTTCGCGGGCGAATTCCCGCCGACTCCAAGCAGCTCAGGAATTCTCCATAATTGCACCGTCGCTTAAATTCTTGCAGCAGCAAACCCGCATTGCGAGCGCAGTTCAACTTTGCAAAAGCTAGCTCTAGTTCCTTTCGCTCGATGCGCTCTATTAGTCTGTGCTCCGACGCAATTCGGCTTAGCAATTCTTGTTTGTCAAAGCTTTCTAGATCGAACTCCGGTAAGGCTTGCGAGATATTAAACCCTGCTGGGACTGACGGCAGCAACTCAGCAATTGAGTCAGTTGTCAAAGGTGCCGCACAGTCGATCGCTTGTTGAGCGTCGCTTTCATGTTGAGGGCAATCGACCGGTTGTTCTGCCGGAGGCTGTGGTTGAAACTTGGCTTTCGATCTGGTTTTAGCTTTATTAATTGCTTTCATTTATTAAACTCCTGCATCAAGAGCTGCAAGTCTTCAGGTTTTTCCCCGCTCCGGTCGATCGCCAGCTTTTTTCTTCAGACATAATGTTTGTGCTATATTGAGCTTGTCTGAGTAGGCAACAATAATTAAGTAATTACTTAATTATATGATATAGTTTCAGTTATGGCTTAATAAAAATGAAGTTTTATGAAGCTCTCGACAAAACCCTTGAATACTACGGGATCACTGCTAAATGGTTGTCGGAGCAGTCAGGCGTAAGCCAGCAAATGATTTCGCAGTTTAGAAAAGGGAAGCAGCGGGTTTATAGCGACAGTCTTGAGGCAATGATTAGTTCGCTTCCTCTGGAGCCGCAGCGATATTTGTTCAGTTTGTTTCTTGGCGATCGAGTTCCGGTTTTTTTGGGAATGGATGAGACGGAGCTTGCAGAGATTATGGATGATATTGCAGAGATTATCCGTAAAAAAACTGTTCTTCGATCGCAATCTCAGGTGAGCGGCCCGCAATTGGCTGCGGGTAATTGGTTCGATCGTTCATGCTTGGGCCGATCGTCCATTGGTTGAGATGATACTAAACGGCAGTTTCATAGACTTTTCCTGACATTAAAGACATCAGGTCCTAAAAACACGGTGTTCTTGTCGCAATCGCTGTCTGTAACTGGTAAAATAAGTATCAATGTTGGCACTCCTGACTTGCTCCCTGGCTATGTACGCCCTGAAGCTAGAACTCAAACTCAACAATGCTGAACGTACCCTCATGGCGCGACACGCTGGTTACGCTCGGTTTTGCTACAACCTAGCTCGTACCCTGTACGTGGGCGTGATGGACATTAAAGTCAGCCGCACCCGAAAGATTGCCGAAATAAAAAAAACCTTTACCAATTTCATCAAAAAACAACCAGAATATCAATGGACTAACACTTTATCATCCCGCGTTTATCAAAATGCTTTCCGGGCCTTCAATAACTCCCTCGAACGCTTTTTTAAAGGGTTAAGCGGGTTTCCTAATTTCAAACGCAAGAAATCCGGGGATTCGTTTACAGTAGACAGCAGCAATGGACCAGTATTTCAGATGGCTGGCAATCGGATAAAAATTCCTACACTGGGAACGTTTCGCCTGAAAGAAGCTATCGGGTACAACTGTTGCTCTCAAACATTTACCATCAGCCGTACTGCGGACAAATGGTACGTCAGTTTTACCATAAAAGCTGACAAAATCCCCCCTTTATATCGTGAAGTATCGGAAGCGACAGGCATAGATTTAGGAGTATCCACCTTTGCCACCTTGAGTGACGGTACGGTATACCAACTGCCAGATTCCCTAAAAAATGCGAAAATCAAGCTAGGGAAACTACAGTACCGCAATCGAAACAAGCAATTAGGCAATCGAAAACTTGGCATCAAAGCATCGAAAAACGCTCGGAAATTCGCTCGACAACTGGCTAAAAAACACGCCGATATTGCCAATATACGGCGGGATTTCTTGCAGAAAACAACTACAGAAATTAGCCAAAAGTACGCTCGCATCCGCATCGAAGATTTAAATATTTCTGGTCTGGCAGCAAATCACAAACTGGCGGCTGCAATTTTAGATTCAGGGTTTTATGAATTTCGACGAGAACTAACTTATAAATCTCCCATCTACGGCACTGTTGTCGAAGTGGTAGATCGATGGTATCCCTCATCTAAAACTTGCTCAAAGTGCGGTAACGTTCAACCGATGCCACTCTCCGACCGATTGTTTGTTTGTGAGGCTTGTGGCAACAGTTGTCATCGAGATTTGAATGCCGCGATTAATTTAGCATCGGTCTCACGAGATAGAGTAAGGATGGCTAATCCTGAATTCACGCCTGTAGAGTAGAAGGAGCCGACTCCCTACGTAGAAGCAGGAAGTAAGTTTTAAGTGTCCGAGATGTCATTCTTGTCCGCTTTATGTCAATCTTATGTAGCAGATTCACGTTCCATTTTTGAAAGCACAATCTCCATCAAGAACATTTATCCCTTTTTTACTGGGGACAAAAACGCGGAGCGGAGCGTTTTTAGCCTTTTGTAGTGGGAAGTTCCCTGAACTGTATGGCTTTGAGGCAATGTAAATTAAATGTACCGCGATTTGTGCGATCGCTTGTTGTTGCAAAACTTCATGTATTGTCTTGTGCAAGATCGTATCCCGACTTTACCCCGTATTGACAGTCCAGGATTGAGTGGCGGTGCGATCGCATATTTCGATCCGATCGCGTATTTCGATATTATTGTAATTTGTTATTGCAAGTGGGTGCCGCTCGAATCGGTTTTAGAACCGTTGGCTAAAGGTCAAGTTACTGTCGATTCTTTTGGGGGTAATGAAGCCGAGTATCGGGAGTATTTAGAGCGAAATGCTTCTCAAGTTGAGGTAGGATAAGTATTGGTAAAAGTTGGCGAGTTACGCTCGGGATAGCTGCGCCGCGCGTGCTTGAATCAAACAACAGCTAGATGAGAATGCAAATTGCGATCGCGACTTTTTCTACAAGCAATTGAATTTGTGCGATCTCGCACAATGGTTCGTTGTTTTCGTCGCGCGAGCGCTCAAAATACACTTGGTACTTTACCGATCGTACCTCATGCGTTTGAAAACTGTTGCAGGCTGTGCTAGCGTAGCGACTTTTGTCCGATCGAGCGTTCCTGTTACAACTTATTAATTATGACAAATCGCGATCGCTTTTTCCCAAACATTCAGGTATGCTGAGCAAACCAACAGTCATTAAAAACTGACAGTAAAATTGTGTTAAGGTGTAAAGGTGTGAGGGCATGATTCCTAAATTTGATGAGAACGGCAACTTGCCACCGGGAGTGCATTGGTGCGAATGGGAGGAGTTTAAAAATAGATTTGGTACTAATTCTACGAGGCAGCGAATGATAGATGGTTTGGAGTTGGCACTCGCCCAATTAAAAGCAGCAGGCTGTAGAACTATTTATATTAACGGTAGTTTTGTTAGTAGCAAGCCAAAACCAGGTGATTTTGATGCGTGTTGGGAACCGGAAGATGTGGATTACGATTATCTGAGAAAAAATGCCCCGAGATTGCTAAATAATTTAGACCGCAGCGCGCAGAAATCCAAATATAAAGGTGAAATCTTTCGTTCGGACCAACCTGTAGGAGATAGCGGATTAACTTCTTTAGAATTCTTTCTGCGCGACAGAGAGTTAAACCCTAAAGGGATTATAGCCATAGATATATTAAGGTGGGAACCATGATTAAAAACGAAAAAGAGTATGAATCCAGCCAAGAATGCGCCCGCAGATTTGAAGATTCTCTTAAGGCGTTAGAACGAGATGAAGAACTGAAGAAAAAAGACCCTGATGGTTGGCAACTTTCTCGCGATGTCAAACAATCTCATTTGACGGCTTTACAAGCAGAGATTGCTGAATACGAAACACTAATTAAGTGCGAGAGAAATCAGCCGATTTTCATTAAAATTGACAGCATAAATAAGCTGCCAGATGCTTTAATTAAAGCGAGAATAGCAGCCCAAATCAGCCAACAAGAACTGGCTCAAATACTAGGAATTGAAGAACAGCGAGTTAGGCAGTATGAAGATACAGATTATCAATGCGCCAGTTTTGTAGAAATCCTCGAAGTTAGTACGGTTTTAGGCATAGAATTTGAAATCGCCGCGATTCGAGTAGATTTTGAGGAAATAGAAGCTGTCAAACAAAGCGCCCGGAAGTGGCGAAAGGAAAAAATTAACCTGACAGCTAAAGCATCATAAATGTTAGGCCCGATTGGCTATTCCTGATATTAAGCTTCTCAAACAGCCTCAGACAATATAAACTTATTTCCTCTCGTTCTTTACGCGGCAGCCGGCAACTCTTCGGTTTCTTGTCCCAAAAACCGCTTGATGACAATTTCCCGGTAAGCCTCTAAATCGGGCTGCCAGTTTTCCAGAAGCTCGTACAAATGATGCAGCTTTTCCCCTTCTAATTCCCCCGCAATTTCATACTGGAAATTGCCCGAGAACAATACAGCCGGAGTCGGTTCGGCCAGAGTGCAGTTGCAATAAAGCTTCGGCAACGCTCGCCAGTGGCGAGCGTGCCAAAACTGGGTCGATCGGGATGGGGATTGCCTAAAATTTACTGAGTTCGCAGTGGGTTGAGCGCAAAACGCCAGCAGCATTCAACACGTGGAGGCTCGATCGATTTTGGGGCGATCGCCTTTCATCAGAAACTTGGATAGAAACCCCGTCCTTTTTCTTGATGGGATTGCCTGAAATAGAAACAGTTCCCTATTTAACAATCCGAACATACAAATCTAAACTTAGCGCACTAAACTAGCCAGCAGCCCCGACGCTTCCCGCTGCAAACTCTGCCGATTATCATCGTAGCAATTAAGGACGTTCGAGCTCGTATGGCGGCTCAACTTCTGCGCCATTCGCGTATTGCCGTTGCTTGCATCTAACAGCGTCGTAATTGCAGCGTGGCGTATTCTGTGCGGGCTGATTCTTTTAGGAATTCCCGCAGCGGAGCAAGTTGAGAAAACAAGCTTGTAAATAGCATACCCGCTCAACCTCAATCCGTATTCCCGCTTTGTCAAAGCGATAAATAAAGGCTCTTGGGGCATTGCAGCTCCCCGCACGCTCAGCCAATCAGAAATCGCATCTGCCGTCGCGCCGTGCAAGTCAATTAGCTGCGCTTGAGTTCCCCTACCTTTGCCGTAAATATTCAAAGTTCGGGCTAGCGGGTCAAAGTCGCCTATATTGGCTCCGCCGATTTCCCCCCGGCGCAACGCATTGTCCCACAGCAGCCGGAGAACTGCATAGTCGCGCTTTCCCTGGGGCGTACTCCGGTCAGGAATGGACAACACCGACTGCATCGCCACCACATTCTCAGAAGCAACTCGGCCAAACCCTGTAGTATCCCGGTAAGGAACCACCTTCTCTCCTTCAACATCTACCAAACTCCACTCGCACTCGCCCACCTTCCGAGCAAAATTCACCAAACTTTTGATAGCTGCCAGCCGCCGATTAATCGTCGCTTCCTTGAGTCCCTTGTCGATTAGTTTGGCTTTATACTTGAGAACCACCGCGACAGCGGCGAAGCGGTTCAGCCGTAGGAACTCGCGCACCAATGCCGGATGCGGTTCCTGCCCCGTCATTGTCGCAAAGAAATCGTATAAGTCTTTCTCATAAGCACGCCTAGTGTTGACAGAGCGCTTGGCAGCTAACAGCTCTGCCACTAGGTCGCGCGTCGAAGCTATCTCTCCAAAGGAATTAGCAGCGTGTTCTAAGTCCATAGCCGGTCTGATAATTTGCCTTTCCAGACCAGATTACCCGATCGAGAGGTGCAAATAGCACAAGATTCAACCTTGAAAGACAACTTGAATACGTGCAGAAAATTTGCTGGGCTGTAAAAATACTCAGTTTCAATTTTGAGTCTCAACACTACTTATAACTAAAATTTATTGACGATTTGACGATTCTCCTGAACTTCCCTGTTTGTAAAGGTTTCAGCTTCTAACTTTCATTGACGATTATTGACATTGTTTTTGACGATTCTCCCCAAACGCTTTTTCAGCATGGATTTTGGGGATATACTGCAAATTTTTGACGATTTTGACGATTGCTTGACGCCCATCGCCCTATCAAGCTGGCAGGGAAGCGGATTGTCCTTGTTATCGCGGGAGCGGGCGATCGTGAATTTATTGGGATGTGGCTGGGGAATCGTCAATGACGATTTTCAATCGTCAAAGCTGCTATTGACGGGGAAACTGCTTGATGTGTAAGAGTTTCAAACTATCGTCAAATCGTCAATGCAATTTTTAAATTAGCAGTAAATTAGATGCCGGATAGTCCGTCGCGATCGTCCACAACCAACTTGCACCCCAGTATTTTCCGCTTTTCTCCTAACACAGCTTCTACAAAGGGGTTGGGATTCAGTGTCAAGCCGTGAACCAGAGCGCGACTAAAAAAGAAATTTTCTTTGACGATTTGACGATTCTCCTAAACTCTTCTATTTATAAAGCTTTCAGCTTCTAGCTTTTATTGACGATTATTGACATTATTTTTGACGATTCTCGATAAACGCTTTCTCTGCAAGGGCTGTGGGAATGTACTGCGAGTTTTTGACGATTCTGACGATTGCTTGACAACCTCTGGTGGACAAGCGAACTGCCACTATCACATGAACTCGATGTAAGCGAATGAGCAGGACTTACGCAGTTACTCTATATATAGTTATTTAATGTAGACTTTAATTTACTAAAACACTATATATACCGTTTTTTGTAAGTCCCGCGAGTAAGGTCAACAATGAATCGTCAATGACGATTCAGAATCGTCAAAGCTATTACTGACGATTGAAGTGCTTACGGGGTAACAGTTATAGGGAATCGTCAAATCGTCAACACAAAAATAGGACACCACACCATATATGGTGCTATATGGCGCTTGATGTAATTACCGTGAGTAACGTCAGCAGTGAATCGTCAATGACGATTCAGAATCGTCAAAGCTGTTATTGACGACTGAAGTGCTTACGGGGTAACAGTTATAGGGAATCGTCAAATCGTCAACACAAAATTTGGTGTACTTGGAGTTTTCTATGATTCTGACGATTGCTTGACGAGTCCAGCTTGCCGAACTAGCAGTTTGTAGGTTGCCGCTGTTACCAGTATGCTCACCTGCGGGCGATCGTAAATCTCTTGGGATGTGCTGAGGAATCGTCAATGACGATTTTCAATCGTCGAAGCTGTTATTGACGAGGGAACAGCTTGTTCTGTGGGAGTTTCAAACTATCGTCAAATCGTCAACGCAATTTTTAAACTAGCGGTAATTAGGTATCCGGTGACAATTGTGATCGCCCACAACCGACTGGGCTTTATTTAGTTTCTTCCGCTCTTCTCCCAACACAGCTTCTTTCTTGAGGCAACAGACGAAGGTTTCAATGCTCAGCTTTAGCCCAGGCTGCCAACAGTTACAAATTTCGCCCAACGTGCAAGACGATTATAGTGAACTGTTCTCTCTGTAAAGGTTTCAGCTTTTAAGAATCACCAATGATTTTTTACAAAATTTTTGACCACGACTCACCCCGCGACAAAAAATGTGGTGGTTTGATGCGTTACGCTATCACTTCGCACCTTACACATAGAGGTTTTGCGTAAGTCTGGTTGACGATTCTCGCGATCGAGTTCACGACCTATAAGGCAAGAGGGATGCGCTACCTGGTTTTGACGATTGAAGTGCAAATACCCGCTAAGGTCAGATTTCTATCATGCGGTTTGAGGAATGCCCTACCTGGTTTTGACGATTCTGACTCCGGTGCGAGCAGCCCCACCGTGTAGAGCGCTCCAGGCGGGAAGCGCGATCGTCAATGACGGTTGAGAATCGTCACAACTGTCATTATTGATAACGTAATCGCTTACTCTGGAAGACTTTGGAAGAATCGCTGCTGTCGGAGGACGGCATTTTTTGCAAGTTGCCACAAATACCCTGGACTGCACTTGCAACTCGGTTCGCGCGATCGCTCTGCGGGCTTGCAACTAATACCATTTCCGAAAAATTCTGCAACAGTAGCAACTTTTTTGTTGGCTTTGACTTGCGAATCAACCCAACGCTCGTGTTTGTAGCAGGATTTTTCGGAAATGATATAACCGCCAAAACGTGGCCGAGCAACAATTATCTTAGAATGCGCCACTTGAAAGACTTGCCGACCTTTTTCGTTTCACCGAGGTTCATCGAAACCATTTGGTTGAAGACCGCAGCCGTAAAGTCGGTGTTCGACATCTGGCGCAGTTTAGCTCCTGCAACGAGTTCGCGACAGTTGCGGTATGCTTCACGGGTGCTGATCCAACCTTCAGCAACCGTGTCCCGCAACTCTTCTGATTTCTGAATCAGTTTCTGGATGACCGGGACTGTATCGTCCTCATCTTGCTGCTGCCCTTTGTAAAGCACTTCAGCCTGGTTGATGTAGAAGTAGCTGGTGGCGATCGCCTTTTGAATGATCTCGGCCCCAATCGAGGTAGGAATTTCAATCTCAAAAGGCTTCTCGGAATGTTCCCCGCCTGAGAGCTTCCACTCTTCTTTCAACTGCAAGTAAGTTTTGAGGGTGCCGTCCGGGTTTTTCAACTTGCAGATTTCGTGCAAGCAATGCAGGATGAGGGCAATCCGCAGGCAGTACCCACTCCACTTGGACATGGCTAGCTGGAAGCCTTCATTCAGTTCAGCTTCTTCGCGCTCGACCATCGGGTTGAAAAAGTGCTGTTCGTAGTAGTCTGCTGCGGAGTCGCTGAGGTGGTAAGTGATCGGAAAACCCTGGTAAACAGTGCGGTTCGTTTCATCTTTGAGCACTTCGCCTGTCTCCTCATTTTGAACGGGACGATAGTGCATTTTGAGGACGGAAAGTTTGTGGTAGATGTCTTTGAGAAAGGCGTCAATGTCGGGGTAGGGCAGTCGCGTCCGCCGCCGTTTGGGCATCTGGGCCAAGCAGATTACCCACCGGGCCATCCAGCCGCTGGAAATTTTGCGAGGTGTCATCTCTTCGTCAAGCGTCTTGCGCTGGATGGTGCCGGTGATGGGGACGCACGACCTCTCCACCTCGACTCGACGATCGCGGTCAATGAGGATGACTTTGGGACCGCCGCCGTTGTTGAGGGTGAGGTAAAAGGCTTCGTCGTCCCCCTTGCCAGCCCGATATTTGTTGAGGGCTTTGAAGAAGCCGTCGATTTCGTCGCGGTGGACGAGGAAGCCGCGCGGATTTTCGTTGATGGTGCGGATCAGGGCTTCTACGGTGATGTGTTCGACCCAATACTCGCGAGGAACGGGTGGGAGCGGGAGTTCTTCTGGCGGGCTGTCAGAGTCTCGATTTTGCTGGGTGGCTTTTTGTGCTTCTTTGTAGCTTTTGAGGGCAATGCAGTATTCGCTGTTGGCATCCTGCTGCAAGAGCCGGATGGGGTTGACCATAACTTCTTGAGTTTGACTTTTAAGCTTCCCCGACCGGGCGGTGCTGATTGTCCACAGCACGCAGGACTTTTGTCTGAATCCAGGCCAAGCAACAATTTCAGCGGCCGTGCCGATCGCGCAGCCGAAGGTTGACCAACCTACTGTCATCAGGTGTTCGGCGCTGGTGGGCATTGCAGCAGCGATTTGTGCCAGGATGCAGGCAATTTCAGGCGGTAAAATTTGGTGCAAGTCGAGACTCTGCTTGCGCTTGCTAACTAAATCTTCAATAAGGGTTTTTTCGCTTTCGACTTCTGCGAACTGCCATTCTTGCAGTCGGGTTAAAACGATTTGTTCGACGTATTTGGGGTCGAGTTCCAAAGCTTGAGCGATTTGGGCGCACTCGGATCTTCTTTCTGACAGGGGAATGTTGCCCCGTTCCAGGAGCCGATCGATATATTTGAGGAGCAGGTTTTCTTTCTGTTTGCTGTCAGAATCCGGCGGGTAAAAATTATCTGTAACCTCACCGTTGTTTGGCGGGATGCTCTCTGGCGCATCTGCTTGTAACTTTTGAGAATTGAGCTGCTGCTGGCTCGCGGTCGGTGATGCCCTGGGGCGCTTGTCGATACCCCATTCTCCTAAAATCCTGTCTTTAATGTGAGGGGGGCATGAAGCCTGGAAGGTTTCTCGATCCAGCCGGTAAATCTTTTTCCAGCAATTTTCAGAGTCTCCGCTGTGATATTCGGCGGCGGTTTGGCAAGCGGAGGGGCTAATGGTTTTGAGGATGCGCTGCCATTTGTAGGGATCTCGGCTGCTGTCTTCCATTTGCCCCCAGGCGTACTCGGCTAAGATTTCAGTGGTGCCGGAGTAGGAGATACTGTAGCGGTGGCAGAACTCTTCCCAGCCGTAACATTCGGAGGCGAGAGCGGTCAGGGCGTCGGAGCGATCGCCTGTTTTGGCACCACCTGTCAGAATTTCAAGGGTGCGGGGGGAGATGAGGTCTTCTAGGCGAATTGCGCCGGGGACGTAACTTCCTACAGAACGGGGCGAGGTGTTGGCAGGAACAGACGGGTGCTGTTGCCGTGTTGGGTAAATACCAACATCTTCCGGTTTGGCAACTGTAGGCGGATATGCAACAAAATACTCCCAGCGGTATGGGATGCCGTTCGCGCCGACAGTAGGGGGCAGCAGGGTGTGACCGCCGTTTCGGGCAAGCAGTTCGCCCATTCGGGACCTGTCTCGATCTAGGCTGAAGGCTGTCCAATCTGGTTCTTCTGTGAAGGCGAGGATGACTCGGTATCCGCCCGAAGGGGTGCGAAATCGAGGGGCGACATTCAGGAGGGGGTAGTCGTTGAACCACTGTTCAAGGCGCGCCTCAAAAGCTTGTGACGAGGAGAAGACTTTTTCTTTACGATCTAGATCGACAAAGGCGATGTAGTGGCCCTGTGTATTAGGTCCGCCGCCGAGAGTGCCGATGCCAGTGGTGTGGGCGAACCACTTCGCTAAGTTTGCCTGAGTTGGCAATTGCTTTTGATAGGGTTTCCAACTGACTTTGACTGCTTTTCCTTTCTGGTTTATCCAAGCAGGCGCTTTGCCTCCGGGAACGTTGCAGTCCCTTTCGCATTCCTTGGGACATTCCGGCAGCGCAGGTCTGCCCAAGCAATTGTGGAGCCAGTCGATTGTCTGGGCGATCGTCTGGGGAGCCTGATTAATGTCGCTCATCGGTGCACCTCCAAGCGATATGAGAGGAATTAGGCGATGCCTGTTTTGACATCTTCCAAGTCCCTGCGAGGGTTACCGAGAAGTTTTTGCTAAAAATTTGGCAATCTGTGTTGGCAAACCTCCTAATTTTGCTAAAGTTAAATAGCATCCAATTTTGCCTCCCCAGCCAAAAAGCTTTATGCAGCTGTGGATGCAGGTCAGTCTTCATCAAAAACCTCCATTTTGACCCCAATCATTTACCAATAGTAAATCTAGATTCACCCACAGTGAATTAAGGTGACAAATCTTAATGCTGATTTATGAAGCCTTCCACAATACGTTGAAACGTTATGACATCAGTGGCAAAGCCCTAGCTGGAGTTGCTGGGGTCAGCGAGAGTCTTGTGTCGCAGTTTAGGCACGGCAAGAAGGGTGTAACGGACGAGATGCTCGACAACCTGTTGCAGGCGATGCAGAAGATTGCTCCGGGAGCACGCAAACATTTTTGTTCGCTGGTAGCTGGGGAGCTGGTGGAAGGAGCGGGTGTGGAGAATGCAATTAAGGAGATTTCTGCTGAGGATATTCCTGAATTGTTGATGGCGATCGCGCGTTGCTGGAAATCAGTTGACCATCCATCAATTTATGCAACAAGTGCGTTGATGGAGTTCCATCGCTAAAATGGTAGCACTCTAAGATAATAGATGTAGCGCCAAATTTTTAATAATTTTATACCTGCAAAATTCATATTTAATGAAAATTAATATTTAGTGTGATATGGAATTAATTTAACTACTTAATTTACCCAAATATAGCAACAAAAAGTAGTTATTTATCAACTACAACTACCATTTCTTCACTAGATTTGTTCCTAATTGATACTTATTTGTTATTGAGGTCTCTGGTGGTAGGCCTAATTGTTTGCGAAAATCTGAGTCCTACTTAGCGAGTTACCAATTTTTAGCAGTCGCATCCGCTAGCCTTGCACCTCACATTCCCGATCCATAGCCAATGCACGCTCTGTCAGAACCGGAATTGTTGCATGAATTGCATCGTCTCAACGGTATCCCTAAAGAAGTTCTATAAAATTACGAAATGATGCAACTACTGATTCCTATTGTGCGGGCAGATTTAGCAATTGATGAAGTCTATGTTTATACTAACGAAGCGCCATTAGAATGTCCGATTACTGTAATTGGTGGTTTGCAATACCCCGAAACGAGTCCCGATATTATTGAAGGTTGGAACAAACATACAATCGCTTTTTGTTCGCTGCAAATGTTTCCATACCATCACTTTTTTTTTAAGAGATATCAGTTGCTTTTGCTTCAAGCTACTTGTCAAAAATTGCAGCAAAATCAATAATTTTTCACGGCTTACGACTAATGATGAATACTAATATAATTGAGTGGAAAATACCCCCAAAAGACCTAATACTTAATAGCGATGAGGTTCATGTTTGGCGCGTTGATCTGGAGATGAGAGCATCTTGCCTACAAAGCTTGCAGGAGAGTCTCTCTACTGACGAACTTAAAAGAGCAGAGCGTTTTTACTTTCAGAAAGACAGAGCGCATTTTATCGCAGCTCGCGGTATTCTCAGAAAAATTTTGGGCTGCTATCTAAATAAAAATCCTAACGAACTGCGCTTTAGCTATAACCCCTACGGAAAACCATCTTTAGTTACCGCAGTATCCGAATATAAACTTTGCTTCAATTTGTCTCACTCTCACGGAATTGCTCTCATTGCTGTGGAGCAAAATCGAGAAGTTGGCATTGATATTGAACGCATTCGTAAAGATTTTCCCTACCAGCAGATAGCCGAAAGTTTTTTTTCGCCTTTTGAAAACGCCGTATTGCGCTCGCTCCCCGAACATCAACAACTGAGAGCTTTTTTTACCTGCTGGACTCGCAAAGAAGCCTACATCAAAGCGGTAGGTAAAGGTCTTTCAATTCCTTTGGATGGATTTGATGTTGCGATTGCGCCGGGAGAACCAGCAGCACTGTTAAACTTTCTGAAAAATCCAAAAGAAGTTTCCGATGGTCTTTGATTGAGTTAGTCCCCGGTTTAGATATGGTAGCAACTCTTGCCGTTGAGGGCGATCGCTGCCAACTTCTCTGCTGGCAGTGGCAATACTCCTGCTAATAAATCCTAGAAGGGATTCTGGTTGATCAAACGCAGCCGATTTAAGCAAAGTTTTAGTACCTTCTCTCGGACAAACAGCAGTCTAGAAATTAATTGCAGCGGGCAAAAAAGGAGTCAACGCGATTAGGCGGAGTCTCAAAAAATTCATAGCCTAGTCAGAGTTTGAATTTGAAAATAGTCGGTCAAATATAGATTCCAATTGATTGATTCAAGGAGATGTCGCGCTGCAATTTCTTTATCAAGAAATTGGTCGGAAAATCTATCAAAACAAATCTGTTGCAATAGATGCACAGTTGAGAACTCATGTCAATCTCAAAAGGAAAGCGAGATTTGATTTCGGGCCTGCCACTAAAACAGTTGAAGGATATACCACCTTCAACTGAGTTGCCTGCAAATTTTGCCCAAATTCATCCCCCGCGCTTTGAGTGTGGCGAGATGGTGCGCTGGACTGATGTTGGTGAAGAAGGTGACAGAGGAATGGTTATAGGCAAATTTTACAACTATGAACAGCGTCAGCGTTGTTGGATGTGGTGCTACATCATTTGCCTTACTCCTGATTCCAAGAGTGCAAAGTGGTGTCAGTTTGATACTGCCTGGGAGGAAGATTTGGAGAAGTTTGAGGATGATAAAAAAGCAGCAGACTTTGACAGATAGAGAACGCAATTTGATTGCAGTTTACAGTGAATGCCAATTGCAAATGACACCGAGGCAGTTTTATGCAAAGTGGGGAGTGAGTTATGAGGAAATTGCTTTTATTTGTTCTCGTTCTGATTCTACAGTGCGGGGTTGGTTTAGAAAGGGGAAAAATCGCAGATTTCCTACTGCTGTCGATTTGCGTCATTTGGCTTTAATGGATTTTCTGCTGGAACACTTTGAGGAAATCCCAGAGGCATTGGTGGCTTTCCTGTGTCCGCCTTGCGAAGAGAATAGCCTGGATTAATAGTAGCGGCGCGTATAACGGAAAGACTGTTTAGGGCAACGACTGTATACGTTGTCGCAATCATATACTGCTGACTTGTTCTAACAGTTTTGTTGGCTGCTATACATCAAGCTTTTTCAGCATCAAAAAATAATTTGAGCTTGTCTTAGCACAAACCTCGTCAAATATCAATGTCACCGTGACCTGTCTTTGACAAGATTATTCAATTACTGTCTTGGCAAGCAATGAAACAAGAGCACAATCTGTTACTTTTACTGCTGAGGTACTAAAATGACCTACTCTGAAAAATTGCACCCGTGGTGTATCATTAGCCTGCTTCCTAATTGTCAGCGTGTTATTGTGGCACGATTTCGTAAGAGAAACGATGCAGACGATCATCTACGGGTTTTGCAGCGATTAGTGAAAACGCGCACATTTGTGATTATTTTTGACATGCAACCAAAGCCTACTGTGCCTAAAGAATAACGGCGAATGCAGCGAAGGTTTGAATTTGAATTAATCGAGATACCTGCGTTAGTTGAACAAACCGACTTTCCAGCGATTTCTCCCAGCGACAGAACCTACTGATAGCTGGGAGAATTTTTTATATATTTTACCGATCATCTACTAACTACAACTTTTTATCATAGTGTTGATTTACGCTCTAAAGCGATCGCATTTGTACGGATAGTTACAATTGCATAAGTAAATATGCTCTGATTGATAGCTGTGCAATCGTAGATGTGGCTAATAGTAATATAGCTTGCGAGCGCAATAGATATTCCTTCTCTATCAATACTTCGGAATTTTTGCTAGTTTTTTTGAGAGATGGCTCTGGCGCAAGGTTCGTAGGTGGCTAATGTTGCGCTGAGTTTTTGGATTTCTTGCCATAGCTCTACTATCAAGGCTTCTTTTGCCTCGTTCAATAGTTGCTTTAAGTCGGGGAGTTTTTCCATTCCTTTATCTAATGTCTATCTCGTCTTCTTGTCAAGGGGGTTGAGCAATTACAATCAAAGAATCAATAGAGACAAGTGCGACCGCATCTTGTCGGACAGATAATTAATGGGAATTAATTAAGAAATTTCTTGGGAAACACGCTTACCGTTAAAACTTTACAAAAAATAGATCGTTAAAAGCAAGGCCGCGATCGCGGCAATTTTTGAGAATAAGCTGCACTTGCTTGTACTGCGAATCCAGCCATGACCCAAATAGAACCAAATTCCGAACTAACTGGAGAGGAGATTCCACTTTCAGCTACTCAAAAAGTGGGTGAAACCATCAACAAAACTGAGAACATTTCACAGAGTCCTGACTTACTTGATGAAGGAGAATCAGAACCTTATGAATTCAATTTTTGTACAGTCAAAATCCACATTATTATGCGACCAGACGACGGGCATCCCGAAGGGCGAATCGTAGAAATTACAGCAACGAGCCACGACGACTTACCATTATTAACACAAGTTAGAGAGAACTCAATTGGAGCTTGGCCAAGTGCTTTACAAGAATTGCTCCAGCGGTTAGCCTCCAATTTACCTAACCGAAAAGTGAGTGCTCAAATTCGCTCTTCTTTACGTCCACCCCGCAAGAAAGCTAAACCAATCCCTCAACACCCTACTGATTCACCCGTCAATAAGGGTGAAATCGGAGTCCAAATTTCCTTGTTTTAAAGAGGTAAAAATGAGTCTAATAGAATACGAATGCAGACAAATTGAACTGCCCAACGAAATTACTTCAAATGATGAAAAGTTACTCGAAGTCCTGCTTCCTTACTTCCCGGAATTAAGCGAAGCTACGATTGAAAGAAAAGCAGGTCAACCCATTAAAATCATCAAACAAGCCAAGACAAAAGGTGTAGAAGAGTCGCAAAAAAAACTATCCGTACTGCATAAAAATTGCGTATTTCAATGCCAGATAAAAACTCATCAAATCCTCCCCCCCATTCCCCACTCTCCTCACTTATGGCAGCACCAGAAGAACCGAATCAAGCTGTCCAACTCACTTGGGCTCTCCAATGTGAATCTATCAACGGTTATGTTACTCCGCTAACCTTAGCAAGTCGCACTCAAGAAATCTCTCAAGCAATAGCGAGAGGTGAACAAGAACTACAGCGATTTAAAGCAACTCTCAAACAACTGCAACTTGCGCCAGCTATTGCACATCCCCAAATTCCCCTGAATTTTTAATGCCTGCAACCATTTTGTCTGTGTCGCAAGCCATCGCTGGTTTGCGACACTCCTACCCAGTAACCAAGCCAATTGAAGCGATTGAATTTCTCCAGCAAACGCTTAATAGTATTCAAATACTAAACCTTTACCAACACTTTTTTCCAACTGAATTTACCACCAGTACCAGTTCTATTTACTCTGATAGTCCTGACATTCATAGCCCCCGCGAATTAGAATTTTTCAGTCGGCTTGACGAAACAGAACTTATCCCTATCAGCCCCTGGCAATTAGAAATAGCCCAAGAAGAACGCCTCGACGAACTCCTGATAGAGCCTTGGGGGTTAGATTGGTTGAGCTATGAAGATTATGATATTGAGTCATTAGCCCCTGAGTGGCAAATCTTGCTGCCTCTAACTTCTAAAGGACTAGATTGGCTAACTGAAAATGACGCACAAGATTGGTATGAAGAGGAATTTAACGTTTTATTTTCTCACGTTTTACCACCCGATAGTATCAATTATCTGCAATTCCAAGAGCTTTGCTCTCTGGCTGACTTTCCCATAAAATCAGTGCCAATTGTACTAAGTTTCCTCAATTATTCAACAGGTAATATTTGGCTAGACGGCTGCGCTCAAGACGAGTATCAATTTAGAGAATGGACAGTCGAAAACTTGATATCTTTATCAGCGCAATGGCAAAGTGCTAAAGAAGTAATAACCCAAGCTCAACAGGTTATCGACTGGCTTGCTACTGACCGCCCTCGACGTTTTCAGCAAATTCTTGAACTCTGGAACAAGAGCACTTTGTCAATTTGAATTACCTATGAATCCAAATAATTACGATTGAAACTCTCAAGTCTAAAAATGCTGAGCTCCCCGCTTAAGCGTATTCATTGTGAAGCAGCAACCGCTAGTGCGGTTGTAGCTGTTGGAAATTGAGGTCTTAACCATGACTGAAACTCTAACAACAACCGAAAGAATTGCACGTCTCAATGACCAGTTGCGTCAAGGAAATACCAAAATTGGTGAAATTCGGATCACTCAAACTGTAAAAGCTCTTCCTCCTGAATACCAACAAAAATTACTGCAATTAGTAAGAGATTTTAACAGTTTTGAATCGGGCAACGACCCCTACGGAGAACGAGATTTTTTTGCCATTCAACTGGATAGCAAAAACTACTTTTTCAAAATTGATTATTTTGACAGAAAAGCTTGGCTGGACAACCAAGAAGTGAGTTCAGAATGCCCAGAAAACTCGGATAAAACTTGGAGAGTTGCTACCCTAATGAAATCGAATGAATACTAATTTTCAAGTAGGAGCTAACCTTACCTATCGGGTTAGCTCTATAACCTCTATCAATTTTAAGCTATTATGCAACATTTGTCAGGAGAAGCCTTCCGTGAAATTCTGCAAATAGCTCCCCGACAGCTAACAGAAATTGATGCTGAATTACTGTTCATCAAAGAACAATACCTGTTCCATTATCGAGAAGGGACAAAGGAACACTACAAACTACTCTCCTCTGTCAGTTTGAGAACTGCATTTTCTCACGAGCCAATTGATACAGGTTGGATGCCTCCAGGAGTCATAAGGTGGGGAACTAATTCTCAAGGAAATTGGGTAGTAAAATTCATACATCCTGCTCAATATAACCTCCACTTTGATGATATTGAACCGATTACTATTCCGCTAACCGCTTTGGTATTGGTAGGACAGAACACTCAATATTGGGTATGGGCAACTGATGTCGCCACCTTCAACCCAGAGGCGAAAGCTTACCATACTCCCTTACCAAATATCCACCCAAACGGTTTAATTTGCTGGGGACAAAATACTCCCCCGGTTGCTTCAACTCAAACCATTGATATTGCTTGGCAAACTTTCATCACTACTCCTTTCAATGCTGACTTATCCAGCCAAAAAAGCCGAAAGTTTCCCCAAGATGTCAGAGAACATCTGAAAAGTTTAGCCTTGAAAAAAAGGCGTTCCTATCCTGTTAAAGATTTAGTTGAAAGCAGGTGCAACCAGTCAATTAACTCTTTAATAGAACACCTTTTATTGATTGCTAACCCTATCTAGGCATTGCACTCAACATTTTTCTTTCAACCGCCAAGTTTAAGTTAATGCTAAAACTTTTTAACCACATTCATGCCTCTATTCCCTTGCCTCCCATTGCTACTGGAGTATTCTGCGAATACGTTACAGCTTCTAACGGCGTGTTTGTGCGTTCAGTTCGCCCCGGACTAGAGGCAATGATTCCTATTGCAAATTCAGCGCCCAATACTATCAAAGGGTTGCCATCTATAGAACCGTACTTGCACCTTGACACTCGTTCAGTACCATTAGAATTACTCCTTTCTATGTGTACAAAATCTGCATTTTGCAAAGATAATAGTGGGAATCTCACAGAGATTTTATTTCACCTATCCCTTGACAGCCGCAATCAATGGCAACTGACAATTCCACTCCAAACAACTACACGAACAAGCTGCCAACCTCTTGATAATTTATCCTGCTCAACTGCCTTAATTGAATGCCACTCTCACGGAGAAATGCCTGCTTTCTTTAGTAGCACAGATGATGCTGACGAGCGCGGGTTTAGACTCTATGCAGTCTTGGGTAAAGTTAATACTTTAAATCCTGAGATTTTAGTCAGAATCGGAATTTTCGGACACTATAGCTTAATTAAAGCTAGTTCTGTATTTGAAGAGCCATATTTTATCACCGATGCTTACCAAAACTCCCTTAAACCTCGACTTTGAGTACGCCAATTCTACCCCTCTCCTCCTCAAAGATTACTCTCACCTACACTTGTGGCTCGTTGGCTGTGGGGGCACTGGCTCTTATGTAGCTGAAAGTTTAGCACGATTAGCTTACGTTTTCAAACAACGTGGTAAAAATGTCAATGTTGCCTTTGTTGACCCTGACATTGTTGAAGAGAAAAACTTGGGAAGGCAGAGATTTTGTCAATCTGAACTCGGATTGAATAAAGCCGCTACTCTTGCTTTGCGTTACAATCTTACCTGGGGGCTAGAAATTAGTGCAATTCCTGACTATTTTGACCCCAAATTGGTAAAATCATACTGGAATGATTTGGTAATTATCACTGGCTGCGTTGACAATAGTGCGGCTCGTCGTTCCCTCGGCAAAACACTAGAAAGTAACCGCCACTCTGATATTCCAAGAATCTGGTATCTTGATGCTGGCAATAACTTTGATAGCGGTCAAATTCTACTAGGTAGTCATAATTGTGGTGAGGGGTTAATTACTCACCTAGATCAATTTGAGAAAACAGGCATTATGGGAGCGTTACCCTCTCCTATTTGGCAGTGCCCCAATTTGAGAGAATCCCAGCCTGAAGAACTGGCAAATACCTATTTATCTTGTGCTGAGTTAGCCACTATTAACGCTCAGAGTCTCACAATTAATCAGGGGATGGCCTCCATTATTGCTGACTATTTATTCCGTCTCACTTTGACGAATGACTTGCGCAGGTTTGCCACTTTCCTTAACCTTAAATCGGGTTCTATGCGCTCGGAATTTATCAGTTTTTCATCTCTTAAAAGGTTTGCAAGAGGGGGAGGGGGAAGGGGAAGGGTGGAAAAAGGAAGGGAAGAGGAAGGGGAAGGGTAGAAAAAGCTGATTATTTGGGGAGGGGAAAGGAAGGCTTCGCCGTGAACTATGCGGCTCGACTGAGCGACATTCGGCTTGCGCTCAATCGAGCCACAATTCGGCTAAGCTCATGGTCGAAGCCTCACGCCGAAGTCCGACGGGAACCCCGCTTACCGAACGTCCGAATGGAAAGTTATAGGTTATTGTTAGCTTTTATTAAAGAGAAAAAGCTAAAATTTATCCTTCCTTCCCCTTCCCCCTCTTTTACTTTAACGAGATTTTTTCGGATTTAATACTGTGTGAATTGCCCGGTCTAAAAACTCGATAAACTCACTGGGTTAAGTATAAAATTGACTCTTTCTGGCTCTTCTGGGTTTGAGGGGATTAATGTATAATGAGATACAATGAATACGTGGTGATAGGCATGGACTTGCATCTTGATAGGTTGCTAAATTTACCAAATACAACCATCGAAAGTTTTACGGAAGAAGAAAATAAAATTATTCTCAAGCTGAGATTCTTACATGATGAAGCTCCTTGCCCCCATTGTAATACGCAGAGTAGAAAATTAAAACAAAATCGACCGATACTGATTCGAGATTTATCAGTATTTGGCAAAGTAATTTATTTAAATACGCCACGCCGCCAATTTTATTGTCATCAGTGTCAAAAACATTTTACGGAAGAATTACCCTTTGTAGATTGGGAAAGACGATACACACAAAGAGCTGAAGAGTATGTTTATCAACGAGTGCAAAGTGCGAGTGTAGAGCAGGTAAGTCGAGATGAATTTTTGAGTTGGGATCAAGTACAGGGAATATTTAACCACCAATTTTCTCTCAAAAAAAAGGAGAATTGGGAAGAAGTAAAACGGGTGAGTATTGATGAAGTGAGTAAATGCAAAGGACATCAAAATTTGGTCACGGTCGTATCAAATATTGACTTAGGAGAATTGCTAGAAGTGATTGATAGTCATAAACAAGATGACATCATTGAAATCCTTAAGCAGCAACCAATTGAGATCAGAGAGAAAGTTGAGGAAGTCAGCGTTGATATGTGGGGAGGATTTCCAAAAGTTGTAAAAGAGGTATTCCCAAATGCCAAAATTGTCATCGACAGATTTCATGTCATGCAGCCAGTGATCAAAGAGTTAAATCAATTGCGTAAACAAACTGGAGTTAAGATTAAAGGCAGTCGTTTTATCCTGCTAAAAAATAATATTGATTTAACAGAAGAAGAAAAAGTGAAATTGGAAACTGTCTTGAAGTATTCTAAGCGTTGGCGATTAGCTTATACTCTAAAAGAAGATTTTAGGAGTATTTTTGAAACTTGTAAAACCCCTGAAGATGGTCAGGAACAATTGAAAGAATGGCTTCAAAAAGCTCAAGTTGTCTACGGAGCAGTTTTGGAAACAATTCACAACCATCTAGACAATATTTGTAATTACTTTTTAAACCGTACATCTAGTGGTGTGATGGAGGGACTTAATAACCGAATCAAATTAATTAAATGACAAGCCTATGGCTTTTTGAATTTTGTAAACTTTCGTTCTAGATTATTAGCCTGTCTTTCTCATTAGCTTTACTTATCCCCATAAACCCAGAAGAGCCCCGCTAAGTTGAATTAAGAATCAAGTTGAGCAAGTGCGAGAAAATTGGTAACACAGTAGCCGTTATCTAAATTGAATAAAAAATCAAATAAGGAGTATGAGAAAATTGGCAACACAGTAGCCGTTATACCAGCCTTGACAGTCGCGTAAATTGCTGTTGTCGGACTCGCGCTTTGCAATCGGCTAAACTGTTGTTGTCTGATAAAGCTTGACAGTTGGCTAAAGATTTATTCCCTGACTTGGTTTACAGCAGTCGCTCGACTTCCTAGCTATTAACGTGAGTTCGGGTTAAGCCGGAAGCAACAGATTATGGTTGAGCGCAATCGACGGCTTCTTTGGCTGATGGCAATAGGCAATCAACCCACCCAAAATGTTGACAAAGCAATTGACCGGAGAACGATGACG
The DNA here is from genome assembly GCF_036700785.1 of Microcoleus sp. S28C3. Taxonomy (NCBI): domain Bacteria; kingdom Bacillati; phylum Cyanobacteriota; class Cyanophyceae; order Oscillatoriales; family Microcoleaceae; genus Microcoleus; species Microcoleus sp. S28C3. Next base: position 83,014 of record NZ_JAUBPO010000002.1, read on the forward strand.
CGAATGCTCGATTTAAGAGATGTTCTTTAACTGATCGATAATGGTTTCGATATCGGGCGCGCAAGCGCGAGCATCAACCGGTCATTGAGGGGCATCAAGCGCTGTTTCATGTTGCGCTTGAGCTTGGTGATTAGTTGAATGCCTGCGGTTTTGAACAATTGTTTTGCCAATTTTTGCGACTCGGTAGCCCTTGCTTGCAAACACCTTGCCAAACAACTGCTGCAATAATGAAGGAACCGGAGTGCGGTCATCGGTGTTCCCCGGAGTCAATATGATATTGAACAACTCGCCGGGCGTCATTGACCACCAGATGCAGCTTGAAGCCAAAGAACCAATCAACCGAGGTTTTGCCACGGGCGGCTTTATCGGCAAACACTTTGTGTTGAGGGAGGCTGCGGTTGTGACAGACTTTGATACAGGTAGAATTCATAAAACTGATGCCGCTACACTTGCCAAAACACGAGCGCAAGTAGGCGCACATTGGCACTAACGTTCCAGGAACCCATTGGATGAAGCGGTGATAGCTCACCCCTGGTGGAAACGCATCTGCCCATTCAGTCTGCACCTTCTGTTGATAATAGGTTTTGAAGTTGCGGTAACACGATTGGTGGAATGCAATCAGAATCGTCATGATTTTGCTCTTTCGTCAAGCTGCGAGGTCGATTCCGAAGCTTGAGTCCACAGCCTAAAAGTTGCTGCTGCCATTGCGCTTCAAAGCCTTGGCAAAAATCATCGACGGAGCAAAAGAGTTGTTCTAGACTAAGCAGGAGGGCAAACTGGGCGAGATTTTAGCATTTTCAGCCTATCGGGTTTGCCCTTTTCACGGCCCAAATCCTTATCCCGAACTCACGTTATTGAGAATAAACCGTGAGGTTATTAGACAGCTATCTGTGAGGGACTGTTTTATGATAGAAAAGAATGGTTTCGTCAAAATAACAAGATCACAACCATAAATGCTATCACAATTCTATCAAACAGTCCTGCAAAAAAAACTGAGCAATAGACAATTAATTACTCTAAAAATGCGGGTATGGCTACTACAGAATTATCGAGAAGTAAGGATAGAAAGATTAGCTGCTAATACCAATTTACTATGAAGTTGCACTTAATATAGCTTCAAGGATATAGTCCCAACCACAGAGAGATAAAACTTCTTCATTCGTGAGAGATTTGATAATTGTATTTACCTGTTCTTGGAGTTTATCTAAACTCGAATAGTTTTCCCACTTGAGGTCTTTTTTTGTATGCTCCCACAATCTTTCAATCGGATTTAATTCAGGACTATAGGCAGGTAAATATATTGGCATTACATGGTCAGCCCAGTCTAATAATAGAGCTTTATGGAAACTACCATTATCCATGATAATTAGATTGAAGCTCTCTGAGTATTTTTGACCAAATCCCTTTAAAAATTCTTGAAAACAGTTGTAATTGAGCTGAGAAAATTCTTGATAATATTGTTCACCTGTTGCTGGCTCTACGACTCCATAAATATAAAAGTTTCCTCGTTTCCATTGCTTTTTGCCAATGGGTTTCACCCCCTTTAATGTAATCATTCTGCCCGGCGCATAGTAATCAATCCAAATCTACTCTCATCCTGACACCATATCCTTACAGGCTTCGAGTTTCCGAAATATTTAATCATTACTTTGATGAGCTCACATAGTTTTTTTTGAAGCTTGCCTGCACCTCTTCGTTCGCTTTGTTACTTTGGGGTCTTGGGACTTTCAGGTCAGCTTTCAATTTATAATGTACTAGGTCATGTACCACTTTATAGCTCACTTTAATTCCGCATTCTTTTTCGAGCCAGAGCTGTAATTTGCCATAACTTGTTTCTCCCTGTGGTTCTTGCAGTTTTTCGATTAATTTTTCTCTCACTGATGGTGGAATATGTGGAGTCTTTCCGGGAGCTTTTTTTATGCTAAGTAATGAGCGTAATTCCACCTTGTTTGTAAGCTTTTAACCAACGATATATTGTTAATTCGTCTCGTTTTAACATCGTGGCTAATTCTGCTCTTTTTTGGATTTTTTTGGTAGCCAGCCAGTATAATACCAGTAATTTTTCTTTATTTACGGCGGTCGCATGACCTTCGAGTCGATGCTCTAGTTCCTCAACCGTTTCCTGGATTTGTACCTGAAGTTTGTTCGCCATATTGGATTTCCTCTACTTTTACCCTATATTTTAGTGTACCTTCATAGTGAATTGGTATAACCGGCCGTTACCAATACAAGAAAATAGCCGTCGTCGTCATATACAAAGATTTTAACCTCAAATGCCTGAGTGAAATTTAGTCGGATTTAACTGTAGCCTATTTTGGTTTAAAGTTAAGATGCGTTTACCCTGCCTGAACAATTTGCTTTCGTATTTCATCAGCGATTAGTATCAATGGTGGGCAGAGGATTAGCAGCGACCATTGCCAGGGAGATAGGGGTGCAGTCGCAAATACTTTTTGTAAAGGTGGGAAATAGATAATAGATAGAATCAGTGCCCACTCAACCGCAATGCCTAACCAGATCAAACGGTTGCTAAAGAAGCCCAAGCGAAAAATTGAGGTGCGCTCACTGCGGCAGGCGAAAACGTTTCCAACCTGACAAGCCACGATCGCCGCCAGCGTCACAGTTGTTGCTTGATGATAAGTTGCCATCTGAGTAGCAGTCCCCGAACGGGCAAGAATCGCCGAAGTCATCCCCTGCAACTCGGTAATCCCGTAACCATTTGACCGCCAAACCAGCAGGAAACCTATCATTCCTACCACACCTTCGAGCAACCCTAGAAACAAAAAGGCACGCAGCATTAAAGACTTATCCAGTAATGGTTTCGACTTTTTGCGTGGCGGTTGAAGCAAGATGCCTGCCTCCGGTTCTTCTGCGCCCAACGCTAGGGCGGGAATCATGTCTGTGCCTAGATCGATCGCCAGAATTTGCAGAATCACTAAAGCGGGCGGAATCTTAAAAAAGACCATCGCCAGAAAAGGGAGCAATTCTGGTATGTTCGAGGACAGGATATAGGTGATGAACTTGCGAATATTCTGATATACAGCTCGTCCTTCCTCGATCGCACTAATAATAGTCGCGAAGTTATCATCAATCAGCACAATATCAGCCGCTTCCCGCGCCACATCCGTGCCGCTGAGCCCCATCGCAATGCCGATATTGGCGGCTCTCAAGGCTGGAGCATCATTCACCCCATCACCCGTCACCGCTACGGTATGACCCATCCTGATGTAAGCCTGAACCAGCCTTAACTTCTGTTCCGGCTGTACGCGAGCAAAGATTAACCCGGATTTTTGCTGCAATATTTGATACAACTGGGCATCCGAAAGATGTCCCATTTCTTCGCCCGTAACTACCCTGGCTTTACCATCTACTAAGCCAATTTGCTGGGCAATCGCTTCTGCGGTGAGTCCATAATCTCCTGTTACCATCGTCACCTGGATACCTGCTTGATGGCATTGGGCGATCGCGTCGGCAACTTCTGCTCTCGGCGGGTCAATCATTGCCACCAACCCAACAAAGATCAGATTTTGCTCCAATTCCTGGGCTTCTTGCGGTTGCTCCTCTTTCTGCCGCGTGGCAAGTCCCAGAACTCGATAACCTCGACTTGCAAATCCATCATTAACAGCAGTCACCTCTGCCCGTTCTGCTGCTGATAATTCTTCGATCTTGCCATCTTTGAGTATTTGCTGAGAGTGTTGCAGCACGTCTAATGGCGAGCCTTTTGTAAAGATTAGAAAGGGAGCCGTGAGTGGTTTGAGCTTGTCCGATTGCCCTTCTAACTCAAACCCTAAACCTGAATTATCCGAACTTCTTTGCAGCACAACACTCATCATCCGTCTGCGCGAATCAAAGGGAACTTCCTGCGTTCTTTTAAGCTGACGCTGTAGTTCTTCAAAATTCAGTCCCTTTTTTAGGGCAGCCACCAGCAGAGCCGCTTCAGTGGGATCGCCAATCTCCTGCCACTGACTGGAACCTGCAGGATGGTTCAAGCGGGCATTGGAACAGAGCGCCGAACCCGCCAACAGCAGCTTTACCTGTGATTCCATTCGCCCAGCAGGAACTTGTACCTCTCCTCCCGTCGGGTCGTACCCTATTCCAGTTACTGTAATCTCAGATGTCGGAATCCAGAGTCGGCAAACCGTCATCTCATTTTTGGTCAGCGTCCCTGTTTTGTCTGTACAAATGACTGTTGTGGCACTCAATGTCTCCACTGCCGAGAGCCGACGCACCAGAGCATTACGCTTTGCCATGCGCTTGACACCCATAGCTAGAGCCAGAGTCACCGTTGGCAGCAGTCCTTCTGGGATAAATGCCACAATAATCCCGATCGCAAAAATGAAGCTTTCCTTGAGTTCCATGCCCACCAACAGGCTAGTCAGCAGAAACACCACAACACCCAGCCCAAGGGCGATCGTGGTGATGACGTGCACCACGCTGTTAATTTGAACTTCCAGGGTGCTAGGTTCTCGCTTCACAGTTGTAGTGAGATGGGCAACCTGACCAAACTCGGTCTGAGTTCCTGTAGCGTACACGACAGCTAATCCACGCCCTGCCGAAACGGTAGAACCCGCAAAAACCAGATTGCTTGATTCCGAGGCACGCATCTTTTCAGTGGCTACAGGTTCGGCCGATCGGGCAACCGGCAGCGATTCTCCAGTCAGCACCGAGACATCGACATAACAAGACTGAGCCGAAACCAGTCTGGCATCAGCAGAGATGCGATCGCCCTCTTCCAATTGCAGGACATCTCCCGGAACCATCTCCCTGACGGGAATCTCCCCTAGCTTGCCATCTCGATAGACTTTAGCGCGGGCGGGCAACATTTTATTGAGTGCTGTTAACGCTTGTTCTGCCTGGAATTCTTGCCAAAAACTGAAACCGGCATTAATCCAGATTACAGCCCAGACTGCCCAGCCGAGTTCTGGTGTACCGGACACAAAAGCCAGCGCACCTGCAACCCAGAGCAAGAGTGCCATGAAATGGGTCAACTGATCGGTGAAGCGGAGTAATAGCGATCTTCTGGCTGGTTCGGGCAGTTCATTAAAGCCGTATTGCTTGATTCTTATTGCTGTCTCTGCCTCTGAAAGTCCCTTTTCTGAAGTTGACAAAGTTTCGTAGACTTGCGGGGTCGATAGTGTCCAAACAGGTAAATGAGATGCCATACAGGATCAACAAGTTGCCTCATAAGTTTGCTGCACGGTTGACGAGAGCGCTCCTATGGGTTCTTACTGCTGACTCCATCAGTCGTGCGTCCGCTCATTTCACTCTCGTGGATGCGGTAGATTGCAATTACCTCTGAACGTCCCTGAGAATCAGTCCAGGTTCGATTGATCGCAGGTGAGAGCATGGGATTGCGCTTTTTGACGAGGTGCATTACCCGATCGATATCTTCCTGCTCAGTTAGGCGCGAAGCTCGACCATTGACGATCGCGCTGCGCCAATGAAGCGGCTCGCGTATTTCTTCAACCTGCAAACAAATTTCTGGATTTGCATCAAGATCGTGAGTCTTCATGCCGATCGTTGTAAACAGGTAAATCTCCTCTTCTTCGAGATAATAATTCATTGGTATCACGTAGGGCTTGCCTTCGTGTATGCAGCCCAGATGACCGTATCCTACTTTGTGTAGCAGCTCCTGTATTTCTTTGGAACTCATTTCATCAATATCTAACATTATTATTCTCTTAAAAAGTCAGTTGATTGGTAGTATTGAACAGAAATAATCCCGGCTTTACATCTGTCGTTAGATAGAGTCGATATCTGAAAGTCAATTATCGGAGTCAATAGCCTGTTGAGAAAACGATCGCCTCGCAAATCCTCTGCGCGCCTAATTGATGCTTTTTTGCCCGCAGCTACGCTGGCCACAACTAAACAAACCGTGACTAGGGCGATCGACCTCGATCGTAAAAAAAATTGGCAAGGGTTACAATCCCAAGATTTTGCTACAGCACAAACTCATAGCTAATCTCTGTAGTTCTTCCTTTAAAATAGAGCCGAGTGCCTTCTGGATACTCCCATCCCACCTCGCCTTCTAAAGGAATCAGCATCCCATTGCGAACTGAATATTCCCCAAATCGACCGCCCCAAGGCATCGCAGTCAGCTTGTCGCGATAACGAGCCTCAGTCCGAAACGTATCGATCGTCCCTTCAGCATTAAACTGAAATACGACGGAGACAGTGGTTGCACCATCCGTCAAAGTAGCGCGAGCAGAGGTGTCATTAATCGCCTCCCAGCGCACACCTTGACTGGGTAATAGTGCAGTGGGATACCAAGGAGCCTCAGCAAAGAACCGCAATAATTCACCTTGGTTCGCTTCAGGCGTACTGGGTATTTTTGCAACGGTAAAAAGACCGAGTAATGATGCGTGTAAGCTGCCTTCTCCTAAGAGATAGGTATCATGAACAAAGGCATTAACTCCTGGAGCCATCTGGATGCGTGCATCCCAATCAAAACCCAGACGTTGAGTAATCACAAATTGAGTGGCAGTAAACGGACTCCACTTGTTCTCAGTTTCACTCATATTGAACAGTCCCTGCTGAGAGAGTTTGACCGCCGCCACGATCGCTTGTCCGTCCTTAATTACTGTCCGAAAAAATCGCTGTACGGGTTCTGGCAAGCCTTCAATCTCTTTTGGGTCGTAGATTTTGGGCTTAATTGTTCGCCGTCCATTTGTTAGTTTTGCTCGTAGGCGATCGGTATCTGACTCCCAGCGATAGCTACCATAAATGGCAGCAATTCCCAAGCTGACTATGATTAAAACACCAATAATTGCAATCCACTTAATCCACATGATACTTACCTATGTTTGTTAATTCAGAAGTTGATAGATTGTGAAGATCAGAACGATCGCTACAATAGCTGTATTGATTGAAAACGTGTAGTTAGATAGCCAATTAGGAAGATAAATCGCAAAAGTGTCCTTTGTTGAATTTGAATACTTCCGTGCAATCAGGGTTAATGGGCAGACCAATCGAAAGGTTAGTAAGATTATACCTTCTAGAGATACAAATCCCTAACCAATCCAGAGCCAGATATCGATTTTATTAGACCTCTTGCAAAATAATTTTATGATATAATGAGAACTTTTGCTTTACTTGATTAAATCCCAGATCCTAACTTAATTTTCACAAACTTTTGCTAGAAACAAGATAAAAAGAAACAGAAAAAATGTTATTCAGGCAAGAAAAAACAGCATATGCTAAGTTGTTTTCCTACAAAATCAGTACGCAATATTTATAGAAAAACGGCATTGTTGTATGTGGCGCTGGAGTCTGCGGCTGTTAATGATATCATGTCCGGTCGATTACCCTGATTCCTCTAGGGGCGGGTTCACCAATAATATTTGCCAAAAACGGACAATCTCACAAACCCGCCCCGGCTATGTATTATGGGCGATCGATCGGACATGATATGATTGGTATAAGATTGAATTGTTTCCCTACAAAATTAGGACACAACAGTGCTGTGTCCCTACAAAATCACTACGGGATATTTGTAGGAAAACGGCCCAGGCTAAATCCGGCGCGGGACTATGCTTCCTTTGACAAAAAGCGGTTTCAACAGCCGAGTATTATCTCAAAATAAATTAAAATCGTCCTGCTAGATTGGCAATAATTAATCCTAGTTGAATAGGCTTTAGCGGCTTAGCAATATGAGTTTGAAAACCAGCTTCGATCGCCCTTTGCCGTTCTGTATCGCTCGCATAAGCAGTCAGCGCGACGGCTGGGATTTCTCCTCCGGCTTCCGCAGCAAGGGTTCGCACTTCTCGAATTAAGAAATATCCATCTTCCTCTGGCATTCCGATATCAGAGATTAGCACGTCGTATCGGCCGGGATTCTCAGTCAAAGCAGCGATCGCACTTCTGGCAGATGCAACTGTCAAAACCTCAGCCCCGTAGCCTTCGAGCACAAATGCTACGAGCTCCCGGGTATCGAGCCCATCGTCCACAGCTAAGATGTGCAAGCCTTCGAGAGAGGGGACACAATCGCTTCTTGAGGCATTTAAAGGCTCTACCAAAAAAGTTGGCTCTAAATCGATCGCCGGTGTCAAATTTTGAGGCGAGGCTCTCAACGGCAATCTCAGAGTCATTGTAGTTCCTTGTCCCTCACCGGGACTATCCGCTTGCACCGTTCCCCCGTGCAATTCTACCAGATGACGCACGATGGACAAACCCAATCCCAGCCCTTGATTAGCCTTAGTGGTGCTGGCATCGCCTTGATGGAAACGATCGAAAATATACGGCAAGAATTCTGCCCGAATGCCTTTTCCCGTGTCGCTGATTTGAAGTTGAGCGCGATCGTCGATCGCCGAGAGCGTGATTTCCACTCGTCCCCCGGCCGGAGTAAACTTAATCGCATTAGATAAAAGATTCCACACAACTTGCTGCAAGCGATTGATATCGCCTAAAACAGTTGTAGCAATCAAATGCGAAACAATTTGAATGTTTTTTGCTTCGGCTGATAATTGAACCCCCTCCAGCGCAGCTTCCACCACTAACTGCAGATCGATCAAACTGGTATCAAAAGCGAGCTTGCCGCTCGTAATCCGAGAAATATCGAGAATATCTTCGATTAACTGAGATTGCGCCCTCGCGGAGCGCTCGATCACCTCTATAGCGCGAATAGCGTCTGCTTCCTTAAGCTTGCCAGAACGCAGCAGTTGTGCCCAGGCCAGGATCGGAGTCAGGGGATTGCGGAGCTCGTGGGAGAGATTCGCGAGAAATTCATCTTTAGCACGGTTGGCGGTTTCTGCTTGTTGGCGGGCCAACTGTTCATGCTGCAATAACTGCGATCGTAGCGTCTCAAACTGCTTGCGCTCGGTGATATCCTCGATCGACAACAGAATCATTAAAGCTCGATCTTCTCGTTCAAGTTTACAAGCATTAAGCAGCATAGTTTTCTGCCCGATATTATCAAACAGGTGATCCAACTCAAAGTTTTGAAGCTGAACATCACTAACCAGAATATCTTCCAATATCCATCGCAATTGGGGGATATTCCACTGCCCGTTGCCTAGCTCAAACAGCGAAGATTTTGCTGTTTCTGAGGATGAAACCTGAAACGTTTCATAGAACGATCGATTTGCTTTATTCACTCGGAAATTAGCATCTAGCGCGACTAAAGGCGTTTGCACAGTTTCCACGATGGTTTCAGCGTAGTTTCGGGCATCTTCCAAGGTGGCGGCACTGCGTTTAAGAGCATCAATATCTATCAAAACCATCACCACACCGTCAATCTGGTTTTCCGTTGTGCGGTAAGGACGAATGCGGATGTTGTACCAATATCCCGATAAAGTTTGAACTTCTTGTTCTTGCGTCTGGAGAGTATCAATCACCTCCAAAATCATCTGTTCCAAGTCGGGAACCTCAAGAGTCGATCGGATGTCCCTAAAAGGTCGTCCAACATCTGTAGGAATCAGACTAAAAAGTTGCTGTGCCGTTGGCGTAAACCGTCGAATCTGTAAATCGTTTGTCAGCATTAAGATAGGGATATTGATACTGGCAAGCAAATTTGTCAGATCGTTATTGACCAGGCTTTGTTCAATATTTCGACTGCGAAGTTCCTCGTTAGTGGTGGTGAGTTCCTCGTTAGTGGCTTGAATCTCTTCTTTGGCAGTTTCTAGCTCCTCGTTGGTGCTTTGCAACTCCTCGTTGCTCGATAGGATTTCTTCGTTGGCAATTTTGAGGTCTTGGTTGAGATTTTCCTGCTCCTGGATCAGTGATTGCAGGTGCACTTTAGCCGCAGTTTTTTCTTGGTTAGCGGTGGCTAGTGCCTGCCTCAGGCACTCATTTTCCGAAGCTAAATCACCTGGCTCGCAGCTTGCAGAAGTGACGGTGCCCAAATCGATCGCCTGGGGTAAAACCTCTTCAAGTAGCAGCAAAAAATAGCGTACTGTGAACGCTTGCGGCTGAAACGGCATCACCTCAATATTGACGATAGTCGATCGTCCGCCCGATTCAACCACTACCCTTTCTTTCCTAACTGTCAGGTTCTGCGTTTGTGCCTGATAAATTGCGGTGCGAAGCTCAACAAGCAAGCCTGCCCTTGCCATTGTCAGCAAGTTTAAGTCCGGCGTTCCGGCTGCCACTCTAAAGTAAGGATCGATGTCTCCCCGCACTTGCAAGATTTTCATATCCTCGTTGACAAGCACACTGGCTGGGGCATAACGATTCAAAATCCGTTGCTCAGTTTCTCGCTGTAAGTCGAAGCTATTTACAGCAGATTCCATGTATATGTGGTACACTGTGTTCAGTAGCGATCGCGGAAAAAATGAAACCTTATTCGATTGAGTTTCGTAAAAAAATAGTTAAAGCCTATGAACAAGGTGATACATCAATTCGGAAAGTAGCCGCCAGGTTTGATGTGAGTAAAGCCTTTATCCAGAAGCTCTTAAAACAAAAACAAACGACTGGTCATATTCAACCCAAAAAACAGGGTGGAAGTCAAAAAAGTGTCTTACACTCGCGTACAATTCAATTAACAGAGATGGTGGAAAAATATCCCGATCTTACCTTGTCAGAATATTGTGAATATTGGCTAGATACCTACCAGGAAGCTGTCAGCCCTAGTATGATGTGTCGCGAACTAATCAAACAAAATCTAACGCGAAAAAAAAAGACCATACGAAGTAGTCAGTCTGCCACAGAAAGAGTGCAAATTTTGAGGTATGAATATTGGGAAAAAGTGAAAAACATCGACCAGAATAACCTCGTATTTTTGGATGAAATGGGGGTTTTACTTGGGTTAACACGAACCCACGCACGTTCAAGATATGGTAGTAGAGTTTACGATTTAAAACCATTTTATCGTGGAACCAAAGTAACAGTTGTTGGAGCAATCAGCTTAAAAAAAGTAGTAGGATTAATGACGCTAAATGGGTCGATGGATAGTCAGGCATTTGCAGTTTTTGTGGAACACTTTTTAGTGCCAAACTTATGGGATGGTGCAGTGGTTGTCATGGATAATCTACCAGCTCATAAGTTAGCGGTGATTGAACCATTGATTCAAGCGGCTGGTGCCAGTGTGCTGAATTTATCGCCTTACTCTCCTGACTTTAATCCTATAGAATTATGGTGGTCACAACTGAAAGCTTTTTTACGTCAGTTTTCACCAACCACTACCAAGATGGTTGATGTAATACTTGCTACTGCGCTTGATTTAGTCAATATTAAGCACTTTAAAAACTGGTTTACAAGCTGCTGCTACTGTACTTCATGAGCCTGGAATCTGCTGTATTAAATTTTCTTCATTCATTTCCTGTTTTTGAACAGTTTTAGCGACGGGATAGGAGCTCGCCGTAAAGGAAAAAGTGGGACGAGTCGCAGTCAACTTTTTGGCATAAATTTTATACTTTCTATCCACTGACTTAAACAAGTATGAAAATTTTCCGGGGCTCTCAGAAGTACCTAACATCAGAAAGCCTGTTGGGTTAAGGCTGTAATGAAAAATCGGCATCACTTTCTTTTGCAATGACTCTCCCAAGTAAATCAGCACATTGCGACAGCTAACTAAATCGAGATTGGAAAAAGGCGGGTCACTACCTAAGTCTTGTCGGGCAAATACGCACAGTTCGCGGACAGCCTTGCAAATTTTATAACTACCTCCTTCTTGGAGAATAAAGAAGCGATTGCGTCGCTCTGGTGAAACGTCTACCATCTGGTTTTCTAGGTAGACGCCTGACCGAGCTTTGCCGATCGTCGCCTCGCCAATGTCCGTGGCAAAAATCTGGATCGGCGGGATAACTCGATCGCCCAAAAACTCTAACAAGCAAATGGCGATCGAATAAACTTCTTCACCAGTCGAACATCCCGCCACCCAAATCCGAATGGGAGCATTTGCCGATTTATTTTGGGTAATCGTGGGGAAAACCAGCTTTTTTAACTTTTGAAAGGCTTCGGTGTCACGGAAGAAACTGGTAACGTGAATCAGGATTTCTTCATACAAAGCTTTGACTTCAGCCGAATTGTGTCGAAGGTATTCGGCGTAATCATCCAAGTTCTCTAGCTTGTACAATACCATCCGTCGCTGGATGCGTCGGTTCAGGGTAGCCGCTTTGTACTGGCTGAAGTCAACGCCTGCGATCGATTTCAACAGCGCCAAAATAGTGGCCAGGGCCGATGGCTGTTCGGGCGATTCCTCAACTTTTGTCAGGGGAAGCGGGCCAGTGAGAAGGGGACTGCGACTGTAGTTTGCCAGTTCCTCGGCAATTTTTTCCGGTGGCAGAACAAAATCGACATTTCCTGTCGCAACAGCGGTATTCGGCATACTATCGAATTTTGCCGTGTCTTGACATTGAGCAAAAGTCATGCCTCCGGCTGCTTTGATTGCCTTGAGCCCGAGTGAACCGTCTCCGTCTCCCCCGGATAATACTACGGCAATTGCTTTGTGTCCGCGATCGATCGCCAATGACGTAAAAAACGCATCTCCCGGCATATATTTGCCATAAAGCTTCTCGCGGGGTGATAGTTGCAGCACGCCTTTAGATAGCACCATCTTGGTGTTGGGCGGAATGACGTAGACTTGATTCGGCTCTACAGCCATGCCGTCTTGTACCTCATTAACAGGCATTTGCGTGCTTCTGCTGAGAATCTCCCTCAGCAAACTTTTGTGATCCGGGGCTAAATGCTGAATCAGCACAAACGCCATACCCGTATCTATCGGTAAATGGGTCAGTAACCCCGTGAATGCTTCCAACCCTCCTGCGGAGGCGGCAATCCCAACTATGGGAAAGGGGGCCTCGGTTTTTGCTGATTGTTCGATGTCGAGGGTGGCTGGGGCGATCGATTCTGGTGTATTTTCTTGAGAGAATTGAGGAGAAGTCATGATGTGAAGTCCTCGACTTCAGTTATTTAGCAGCATACCTATCTGGCAAGTGTGCTACTGATTAATTCCGACTATTTTGAGCGTCGGTTAAGTTGCCATCATAACGCAACTCCCTTAAGGATGAGCTACACTCTTGGAGCCATGAGCTGAGCGCGATCGAAGAACTTTATCTGCTGTTGGGGCGATCGCAAGCAGAAGCTAGCCATAACCAGCTATATTTGTTTACCTACTTAGCTTCTTCCAGCGACCAGTGTACCAGAAAGTGCGATTACAGATTCCGTATTAATTCTAGCAGTATAAGCGACTTGCGCCCCTTGTATCCCCTTTAAGTCTTCAACTCGTTTGTGAACTTCGGACACTCCAGCCGCTTTTAATGCAGTTAAAAATCCTTGGTCGTTGTAAACATCTTCGGAAAACGAAACTTCGTCACTTTTAGAAAGATTTTGGATGCGGGCGGCTTTGTTGACTGTCGAGCCAAAATAGTCGATCGAATTATTGAGATTTACGAGCAAAGCCGTCCCTCGGTGAATGCCAATTCTGACTTGAACCCACTCGGATTGCGGGCGAGTTAAATTGTACTCTCTGAAACGGGTCACAGCAGCGACTGCCGCCATAATTGCTTGTTCGTTGCTGATAAAGGAAGCCATGACGGCATCGCCAATGGTTTTAATGACTTTACCGCCAACTTTCTCGATCGACTCAAAGAAAATTTCAAAATGATCGCGCACAATATTAGACCTCTTGCAAAAAAAATCTCTGTTATAATGAGAAGTTTTAAATTTAATCGCCTAGAGCTAACTCATAATTGTAAATTCCTGACAACAAATTACAACGCAGACCATGACGGCGACGACGATTCCGATAACGACTCGACAAAATGCCAGAAAATTTTGAGACTCCGATTAACGTGTTCAATTCCCTATTCTTTTCTGGGCTAGAGTTCGGTTATAGTTTTTTGCTAACAGATAAACTTGCCCATTTTTAGGTTTCTTTCTAGGGATATAACTATTCCGGTGATAATCCTTTATGCTACTAATTGAGTTTTTAGCGTATGCTGTTTTTTCTTGCCTGAATAACATTTTTTCTGTTTCTTTTTATCTTGTTTTTAGCAAAAGTTTGTGAAAATTAAGTTAGGATCTGGGATTTAATCAAGTAAAGCAAAAGTTCTCATTATATCATAAAATTATTTTGCAAAATGTCTATTGGCGATGGCGGCATAAAGCATATAGAAAATCACAAAATTGAAGAATATTCAGATCCCCGTGCGGACGATTTTAATCAGCATCAATTTGGTTTTATTTTCCATATTCCCTCCCTATTTTCAAGGTGTCATTGCCTGAAAATTCTGCTTGTCTTCCCGACAGATTTGCTGAATAATATTGCGTCCAGACATTGCCACCACTGGCACACTACCACCGGGTTCGACCCACTGACCTATCAAATAGAAATTCCGCAGTTTAGGTAATGTTTTCGGTAATCCTTTTATCGACAGTGGGAGGGTTTGCTTCGTCAGTAGCCAGCCACAACTTGATCCTTTCCAGTTCCCAGTGTAACGCTCGTAGGTCAAGGGAGTTGCCACATCGACAAACTCAATATCAGTCTTAATACCAGGGTAAAATTGCTCTAGAAGATCGATGAGAATTTGCGATTCTTGAAGTTCCTCCGCGTCGTAGCTCGATCGACCGTAAATACGTTGCCAATATTCATAATTAGTCGTCAACATGACCATCAGAACCGATTTCCCTGGTGGTGCTAGTGAGGGATCGAAGCAATAGTGCTTGACTCCAATCTCATACCGCGCTTCCCCCGTAATGACTACAGGTTCGTCGAGTAAATGTGTCGTCCAATGCGGTTCAGATGATAGATCTCGATTGACTCCTAGTGATACCTGTAGTTGAGAATGAATGGGTAAGTGTCCATCATAGTAACGTTGCATCTCGCGAGGGACATATTGCTGATTCTTCTTCGGAGAGGCTCCGCCAACGAGTAACCCAAAGAGCGTATTGTGTCCATCACAGGCTGAAATAATTCGATCGGCAAAGTATTTTTCGTTGTCATATAATCGCACACCATTCGCTCGATGATTCTGCACTAAAATCTTTTCTACTTGTGATTCATAGTGGATTTCACCTCCTAATTCCCGATAGCGCTGGGCGATCGTTTGAGCAAATTGTAGCGATCCCCCCAGCGGAAATCCAGCATTTTTGGTGTGCATATACGCCAGTAGAGACATACCCACCATCACTGGAATGCTTTCCCAGCCAAACATCTGAGGAATAGCACGGCGAAGAAATGGGTCTTGGAAGCGATCGGCAAACTCCGTTGCTGAGAGGTTTCCCCACTGCGACATTGGGCATACAAACGGCAACAGTTTTCCCATCAGGCGTCCCCAGTCACCCAGACGCATTAATGCTTTGGGTTGCTGCTGAAGTAGGGATAGATCAAAGTGAGTAAACGTGCGAATCCCAGCACAGAAATCGCTAATTAATCGCCGATCAACGGGTGATAGTTCTTTTAAATGCTGCTCCAGCCGATCGGGATTGCTGTAGACAATTAAGGTTTTACCATGAGGTTCGCTAACTCGTAGCAATTCATCGTGATGGACAAATTGTTGCTGCGGCATAACGCCAAGTTCTTCCCAGAGCCGATAGAAAGGCTGTCCTTGCCCAGAGCCAAACAAATAGTGAATGCAACCATCAAAAATAAATCCCTGTCGTCGCCATGACGTACACAGCCCACCGGGTTGATCGTGCATTTCAAAGATCTGCGATCGATAACCATTCATCTGGGCGTAGCAACCTGCTGCCAGCCCAGCAATCCCCGCCCCAATGATGATAATGGTGCCACCACAATTAGGCTTCATAATGAAGATTTCCTATATGTTTGCTATACCTCGTGTTAGCCCGCAAGAACCCTTTCTCGGCGAGAGAGATTGGTTTTTCCCAATACTGCGATCAGTGCGATCGCCACAACGCAATTCAGGAGAGCATCTGCGACAGGGGACACCCCAGTTATAAATAATCCCCATACGTTCAGCGAACCATGAAAAAGCGCCACTAGCAAAATACTGCCTTTAGTGCTGTTGTAAATCCAAGTATAGATAAAAGCATTGGTCACGATGATGATGAACCAGAGGAAAGGGAACTCAGACATCGGGTGGCCTACCAAAAAGACAAGCGGTAAATGCCATAAACCCCACAATATGCCCACAATGAGAGTAGCAATCAGAGCGTTATATCGTTTCTGCAAATGTGGTAATGCAAAGCCACGCCACCCAATTTCTTCGCAAGTAGTGGCGAGAAAATTTACTCCCAAACCGAAAATAACATAGGGAGATAGATTGACTGGTGGCACTGCAATTGTTACTGAAAAGCCCAATAATTTCGTGACGACTTGCGCCACAATCAGCAAAATTGCAGACCCCAGCACCGCTACGATGTACCAGATTAGGCTAACCCGCCATCGGATTAGTCCCTTGTTCAAATCCCGAATCCCTGTTTTACCATGCGTCACCTGTGACACAATAATAGCCGCAAGAGCAGGTCCAACGGCATAAAAGATGAAAAGAACTTGGAAGTAGGGACTGTTAAATGGGGCAATGCCTCGCGAGGCTAAGACGGTCGATATCATGCCAAGCCATGACATACCAAAAGCCAAGATATAGAACCAAGCAATCGGATATTTTCTCATTTTTCATTCTCTCCTTTGACATAAGTTGGTCTATCGATAGATTGCATCATCGATCGTGCCTCGGAAGAACTCGCCCTCCGACTCAAACCGATCGGAGCCAAAGTACCATCCAATCCGTAGACGGGTTGGAATGGTGTAGCCGCAGAATGTACCCTCTTCCTCTAAAATTCCACCGAAGTCCACATAACGGAACTCAGCACCGTCTGGATTGCCCCAGCGTGGTAACTTGAAGGTCTTAAGACGACCCGTTCGATCGATCGTGAAATCTAGTTCGGCTCGCTCGTCTTGCACTACAAAACTGGAATGCAAATTGGAGTCTAGATTCGATGACTCTGTGCTTGTCCATAAAACGTCATCGCCACAAAACACAGACGGTAAACACACTGACTCTGATTGGAGGCGACCAATAGAAGACCGCGTAATATCTGCACCACTCGCCGTCATGACAGGGAATAATCCCAACAGCTTCCACTGCATCGCACCGATGCCGTCGATGATGCGATCCGAGCCGACAATTGGCAAGAAGCTATTCATCCATGCTGTAGCACTCCAAATCAGTCCATGTTCCCAACAAACGACTTGCTCGGCTGTGAATGGAATCCACTTTTTCAATTTAATTTCGCCGTGCATTTTCCACCGAACCGCAGAGGCGAGCTTTGTTCCAGGTGCGATCGCGTGTTCGAGATACCGTCTGGCCGCTTCTGGCAAGTGAGTGAAGTCATCTAAGTGGAATACACGATCCTGAGATGTGGCTGAATTCCATAGCGCATCAAGAGAAATTTGTTTGGTCATTACTGCCTCCAGTGTTTTGACGTTTCTTAATTCAAGATTTGATAGAGGGTGATGATGAAAATGATCGCTAAAATAGCTGTATAGATTGAAAACGTGTACTTAGATAGCCAATTAGGAAGATAAATCGCAAAATTGTCCTTTGTTGAATTTGAATACTTCCGTGCAATCAGAGTTAACGGGCAGACGAAGCGAAAGGTTAGTAAGATTATACCTTCTAAAGATACAAATCCATAACCAATCCAGAGCCCGATATCGAGTTTATTGGCGATCGCGGCATACAGCATATAGAAAATCACAACATTGAAGAATATCCATATCAACGTGTGAATGCTTTTAATCAAAGTCAGTTTAGTTTCACCGTCCATATACTTTCTCCATTTTGGGCGTTAAATTGCGCCAAAGAATAGAAGCTGTTCCGACCGTTCCTGCGACGAGCAATCCAAAATCTTCTTTAATCCCAAAATTCAAAGCCGCTGAGGTTCCGACAATCGACCATAAAACTGGAATAATCAATAAACTTAACGGAACTTTTTTGTCCGTCCAGAGCAGCAAGCCGAACGTAAAAATGGTGGTTGGACAAGGTACGCCGAACGTTGGCGATGATGGAAAAGTTTGTCCCAAAGCGTAGCCAATTATCGGGTAAATCACCAGTGCATAAGCAATAAATATCGCGCCGAGAATGCCGTGAAATCTCCGACTAGCACGAAAACTTAAACGATTTCTTGCCACGCCTTCGTATAAAAATAACAAGCCTTGAAAAATGAATAATGCACCGAACAGGTAGGCAGGTGGACTGATTGCTGTAAAGAAAATTAAATGATAAACAATCCCTGCCCATAGCCAGAGCAATCCAAGTAATCCTGAAATGATTTTGTTTCTAAACGGTTTGCGACTTACCGCCATGAAAATCACTGCAACCGCTACTAAAATCAGTACAAACTGAATCGGATATGTAGTTTGATTGTAATTATCAAAAACCTGAAAAAATTGTTCGGTGGTAAAGGGGATTCCAAGTTGTTTGCCCATCGGATGAGATATCTGTGAATTACTCATGTTTTCCTCGCAGTTAACTGTTTCCAATTTCCCTTCCACAGCAGCAGTCCCCCTAAGACTGTCAAGGTAAGCATCTGCCAGATTTCAACCAGAGAACCAAAACCGATCGAAACCTCAATCGCATCCCGAATCTCATCAAATGCAGCGTGATAAACAGTTACAACAGCAAGGCTTTGGGTGACTGTCCAAATGTAGGCATAAATCATCGCGTGCATCATCGTAGGAATTAGACTTACTGCAAGCATAATGGCTATGGAAGTACCCATATTGTCAGTTAGTTTTTCAGTCACGCCCATTCCAACAATTACAGGCAAATGCCATGCCCACCAAATAAATCCATGAAGCAGCAGTGCTGTTCTTAGGCTGTATCGTTTTACCAAGTGCGGTAGCATATAGCCGCGCCAACCAAACTCTTCGCCCAAGGCTGGAATCAAGGTTGCGATAAAACGAAGTAGAAAATTTCCGAGAATTTCGGGAACGATAACTGCTTTAGGAATACTCCGCATTCCTAAGACTAATTCGAGGATTGTAGGAACAACCCAGACAAAGATCGCTATTGAAAAGACGGCTAAATAGTGTTTTGATTTACCCCAATCCCAACCAGCTTTTGAGAAGCTATCATGAAATATATATCGACCGGCGATATAAGTAGCAACTGTGACCATAATCATTGGTAATGAGCTTAAGGCATAGCGCATAAACGGTGTCTCTGCCCACAGCATATACGCAATTTGAAATGGCCAAGATATCGCCACGACAATCAATAGATATGTTCTGAGCGAGAAAGGTTTCTGGGGATTTCTCATTTGTGAAATTTACCTTCAACATTTTTGGCCGTTGCCTTCGGCAGAACCTTGTTCACTCTGATTAACATTTATACCGCCCTACTCACTAAGTAGCTATTTGGGGTTTTTCTCTACCAAATTGCCACAGCAAGATGATACCCAAGCCGAACAGATTGACTAGGAAAACTACTAACCCTCCGAAAAAGGGAATTAGTGTCATAACTGTCACGATCGCCAAACCCACCAAGAACTGCTGCTGTAAAGATCGATCGCCCTTACCAACCACACGTTGACCGACAAAAAGCGCCACACCTAATGAGCCGACTAGAGCAGTAATCACCGCAGTCAGACTCAGGAGTGGAATCAGAGGAATACCAATGAGCGTAATCGCTAAAAACACGGTAGCAAAAACAAAGGAAACGATCGCCCCGATTCCCCATAGAGCAGTCAAACCGGGATGTTGACCCAATTTTGTCGCCAAATTTGGCAGGAACTGTGGGCTGGTTTGTAACACGATCAGTCCGAGAATAGCTGCTACTACAGCGGAACAAGTTCTAAAAATGGTACTGAAGAAATATTGCGCGAAGAAGCTACTTCTGCCTCGATCGGAGCCATACATCATGCCATGTCGATCGCTGAATGTAGCGCGTTCACCACCAATAATGGCACCTGGTTCCTGTACGATTTTGCCGCCAAATGAGTAAGCATCCCCTTCTACCCGCGCTCCTTTTTGCAGGATGACATCTCCGCCAAACGCGATCGCTGTATCCACAACTTTGGCATTAGGGGATACCGTAACACTCCCGCCAAAAGCAAGGGCATTTTCGACAACTTGGTTCTCTGGTACGGTTACGCTTCCACCAAAGCGGATGAGGTTGGTATTGTTGATATTGATATCAGTCTGCGCCAGGGCATTGCCTGCAAATATTAAGCAAATGGTAGCTATAAAAGCCAGAATTAATTGTTGCCATTTCATCGATTTCATCCTCGTCAACGACAAGAAAATTAACTATCTTTCATGATATCGAACAAAAATGAAGAAACTGTGAGTAACGTTTGAATGAGATGACTTATAATCGACCAAATCATCCAAGGGATTAAGTATGCAAGTCGGAAATACGTTAGTAATTGTTTCAATTGAAAGTATTGCTTAACACAGAAGGGCTTTCTTACGACTATATGCTATTCCTAAAATGACGGATACTATTAGCTCGATGGAAAAAACAACAATTACTTTCCAATTCAAGTTTAGCTGCAAGGCTCCGTTATTACCTATATATAAAGCTAAGCCAATACACCCATTGAACCAGGCATGAGTTAATACACAGAGAAATAAATTGCTTGTGTATTTATACAGAGTTGTAAAACTGGAAGTTAAAATTATGCCTGAGAATAAATACAACCCAAATGGAAATGAACTTTGAACTGTCCCTTTTATAAACCATAACGGCAAATGCCATATGCTCCATATAGTTCCCACCATAAGAATAGAAGGTGAATAATTAACTACCTTTTCTAATTGAGGCTGCAAAATTCCGCGCCAACCTAATTCTTCTAACCCACCGAAAAGGATGAGCAGTGGTAAATTAATAATTATCGAGAGTATTGAGATAGGTCTGTTGATGCCAAAAGCAATCCAAATCATCAATAAACGCCAAATTGTAAATAATCCAAATATTAGCCATGCTTTTCTATCGATTTTTTTACCAAAGATATACTTAACAAAAGATTCTGGAATGAAATCTTTGTTGAACTGGCGATAGATAATATAAGAACTAATGGCTGGAGCTAAGACACCGATTATGTATGGTATCCAAAATAAAGGCTCACCATACAAAAGGAAATTAAAGTATTTATTCCCGATGATAATAATCAGCCAAGATAACCAAGTTATCGAAAAAGTGTAAAGCAGAAAAAATCCGATTTGCTTTAGCGCTCGCTTCTTTTGTTTCATATTTTTATCTCTCCTTAACTTTTTACAAAATTATTTTCTAGGTGCTGATCGCCAAGTTTTTTGGTTGGTGTTATGTTCATCAAATAACCGCCTAAGCCTGTTATCCATAGCACAATTGGATAAACAAGCCATCTTTCTGTTCCACCCAAGCCAATAAAAAAGTGCGATCGCACTCCCCAGCAGCGATCGCACTCCCCAGCAGCGATCAAGCAAATCCCTAATAACTTCGAGATTTCTATCCAATTAAAAATGTAAAAGCTGGAGATGATGGTAATTGATTTAAAGTCAGATCTCCGCCGCCTTCAATAACAGCGATCGTATCAAAGTTACTGATTGATGGCACTCCATTTATAGAGTTCCTAAAGCCCTTCGTTTGGATAGCTAAATCTCGACCATTGTTAATGGGAAACACCGAGAATATATCTAAGTAAGAATTTGATAGTGTGAAAGATCCTGCTAGCTGAATAGTATCCTGACCTTGATTAAAGTTCCGAATTGTAGCAAAACCCGGCCCGATATAAAACTGTGTCGATCCTAGTGGCGATCCCCTACGGCTTATGTTCTCCTTACCAAGCGCAAATGTATCGCGGCCGCTACCGCCAATGAGAATATCGAATTCATTACTGCCATCACTTTCATAAACTCGACTGTTTCCAAAGCCATTACCTGTAGCTAAACCTACTTCAACTGCAATTAATTCAACTTTCCCCACCCCGGAACCGGTGAGGATGTCATTCCCAGAACTTCCGACAAAAGTCGCAGACCGGCTTGGCTCGTTTTTCCCAAAATTGAAGTAGTGTTCCCGACCAGTTTTCAAGGTTCCAGAGTTGACAAATGGCACAATATCGGGGTTTTTCTGTAAGTATTCTGTTTCAAAAAATGAAGTTCCAAACCGACCGTCTTTTACCCCGAATTGAATGAAGTGCTGGTAGCCTGATTTGAAAGTTCCGTTCTGAATAAACGGCAGTAAATCTCGGTTATTTGCTAGATAAAACGTTTCGTCATACTCAGGCGATACGGGGGTACGACCTTCTTCGTAACCAAATTTGATAAAGTGGTCTAGTCCGGTTGCAAAAGGCGCGTTTGGGTTGCTAGGAGTGCGGACTAAGGCAGCGATGTCTGGGTTGCCAGCGAGGTAAGTAGCTTCGTCAAAATACCGCGATACTTTAGTTAAGCCGGCGGCTTGACCGAATTTTTCAAAGTGTTCTTTCCCAGATTTGATGCTTCCGGCATCAATGGCTGGTTTCAGCCACGGATATTGGGCGAGGTAGTATTTTTCGTCGAAAATGTCGTAATTCATGGTTGCTTTCTTAAAAAAAGTAAAGTACAGTCGCGAAAGGCGAGTTGTTGGCATCGGCAAGTGCGATCGCAGATTTTGTTGAATGTGCGATCGTACTCCCAGCAGCAATCAGGCAAATCCTGAATAGCTTCAAGATTTCTACGTAAGTAAACGTGTGAAACCAGATCCTGGTGATAGATTCAAACTGAGATTTCCGCCACCTTCAATAACACCAATTGTATCAAATGGACTGGTTGAGGGAACAGAAACTCCATTCTCAAACGTGGGATAGCCTTTCCTTTGGATAGCTAAATCTCGATTATTGTTGATGGGAAACACCAATAACTGATCTGAGGAAACCACTAATAGCTGGATGCTATCTTGACCTTTGGTAAAGTTCCGAATTGTAGCAAAACCCGGCCCGATGTAATACTGTACTCCACGCAATGACACATTACGGGCGAAGTCTTGATATTCGCCCAACACAAATTTATCACGACCGATACCGCCAATGAGAGTATCAAATTCATTGCTGCCATCACTTTCATACAATCGGGCACCGTAATGAGGTTCTACACCTATTTCAACTCCAATTAATTCGGCATTCCCCACCCCGGAACCCGTTATAATGTCATTGCCGGAAGTTCCAACAAAAGTCGCAGAGCGGCTTGGATCGGAACTTCCGAACTTGAAGTAGTGTTCGCGACCAGTTTTTAAGGCTCCAGAGTTGACAAACGGCACAATATCGCGGTTTTTCTGTAAGTAGTCCGATTCCAAAAATGAAGTTCCAAACCGACCGTCTTTGATTCCGAATTGAATGAAGTGCTGGTAGCCATTTTTAAAAGTTCCATTCTGAATAAACGGCAATATATCTCGGTTATTTGCTACATAAAACGCTTCGTCATACTCAGGCGATACTTGGCTGCGACCCTGTTCGTAACCGTATTGGATAAAGTGGTCTAGTCCGGTCGCAAAGGGCGCGTTTGGGTTGACTGTGCGGACGAAGGGTGCTATCTCTGGATTGTCGGCAAGGTAGGTAGATTCGTCAAAATACCGCGATATTTTTGTGAGGCCGGCGGCTTGACCGTATTTTTGAAAGTGTTCTAGTCCAGATTTGATGCTTCCTGCATCAATGGCTGGTTTGACCCAAGGATATTGCGAGAGGTAATATTGTTCGTCGAAAATTGCGTAGTTAGCCATGTTTTACTCCTGATGTTTGGATGATTTTGAGCTTGAATACTCATTAGTTTTCCAGATAAAAAATTCATGAATCATCGGCGTTACCTAATGACCAATGACCAATGACCAATGACCAATGACTATCCAATCAAGAAAGTACTATTACTATTAGATTGTTGGAATACTAAATTCAAACTTCCTCCTCCTTCAATCACGGCGAGCACATCTCCAAAACGCTGGATTGACAAATTGTTGCCAACGGGAGTTAAGTCGTAGGTGCTTAAAGAAGTTCCTGACAGTTGGATCAAATCATCTGCTGCGTTGAAGTTCCGAATAGTAGCTTGACCGTTATTCAAATACAGCGGTATCGGGCTATTCGTGGCTGTAGCAGGAACTCCGAGTACGAATGTATCAACTCCTGGCCCGCCAGTCAGCACATCAAATTCATTAGTTCCAAAGCTTTCGTATTGCCGATTGCCAATGCGATCGATACCCACTTCCACTCCAATCAGTTCGTTATTCCCCACGCCAATACCTGTGAGAATATCGTTGCCGCGAGTGCCGACGAAAGTAGCAGAGCGGCTGGCTTCGCTTCTTCCGAAATTGAAGTAGTGTTCCCGACCCGTTTTCAAATTTCCAGAGTTGACAAACGGCACGATGTCGGGGTTTTTCCTTAAGTATTCTGGTTCAAAAAATGAAGTCCCAAAACGACCTTCTTTTGCCCCGAATTGAATGAAATGCTGGTATCCTGATTTGAAAGCTGCATTAGCCCCGATAAAAGATCGCAACTCAGAGTTATTTGCTAAATAAAAATCTTCGTTGTACTCAGGCGATACGGGGGTGTGGCCTTCTTCGTAGCCAAACTGGATAAAGTGGTCTAAGCCTGTAGCAAAAGGTGCGTTTGGGTTGCTGGGAGTGCGGACTAAGGCAGCGATGTCTGGGTTGCCAGCAAGGTAAGTAGCTTCGTCAAAATAGCGCGATACTTTTGTGAGGCCGGCGGCTTGACCGTATTTTTGAAAGTGTTCTAGTCCAGATTTGATGCTTCCTGCATCAATGGCTGGTTTCACCCAAGGATATTGCGAAAGGTAGTATTGTTCGTCAAAGATATCGTAATTCGTAATTGCTCAACTAGGGGAAAAAAGGGAGCCATGAATAGAGAGGGCTTGTTGAATAGCTTGATAAGCAGTTAAGCCCTGCCTTTTACCAGTATTGACAACTGAACGAACCGCCGCAAATAAATCTCGCCCCCATTCGGAACGAAAGCAATTAGTCACGCGACGAAATATCACGCTCATCCGAATCGCTTGTTCGCTAGAATTATTTGTCGGTGGAATTGCAGCATCTTCCAGAAATAAAAACAAATTATCCATCAGCTCGCCATAGCGTTTTCGCAACCGAACACCATCCGGTTGATATGGCATTAAACTCAAAATTGTGATTAATCTTTCTCGTAAATTACTGCGATATCGCTCCACTCTTGCCTCGTCCATCCTGTCGCGTCGTCGATGGATGACAAAAGCTCTTAATAATAACCTCTTCATCGCTGGGGCAAAAATCTTGTCTCCTGCATCAATGGCATATTGACAATCCCGCAGTTGATGGGCTAAACACACCTGCCATTGTGCTGCTGGGTGATTTTTTTGAGCACTAAAAAGGTCTGATACCCACAGTTGCGGGCGATGTTCTCCGAGAACTTCACTAATTACTCGAGCCCCTCGACTGGGACGGATGACATGCAGGCAAATATCTTGGTTCTGAAACACCCATTCCCATTGGTTTTGTCCGTTCACTCTGGCACTGGTTTCATCCGAGCAAATTAATTTTGCCTGCCGCAAACGTTGCAGTATTTGATTTACCTGGTCATCTAAACTGGTTTTGACGGTACTTAAGAGGTTGGCGATCGCTCCTTCGGAGATCTTGAGTCCAAAAACTTCCGCCAAGATTCCCGACAGCCGTTCGTAGCCGATCGCATGAGTGTAGCGCAGATATGTAACCAAGCTTTGAATTGAGCTGCCAAATGGTGAGCCTGGTTCCATTCCAGCAGGTACCGGGGCCAGATACTCGGTTTGACAACAGGGGCAGCGACCGCCATAGAGCTCGATGCGGGTGACGAGCGGACGAATTGGTGGTAGTTCAATTTTGTCATAGACCGCTTGCAATTTTTGGGACGTGGCAGTGACTGTTTCTGAACACTGGGGGCAACTTTTGATTTGAGCGACAATGATTTGGTCGGGTTCGGGATGTAGATGTCTTCCCCCTCCTGCTCTGCCGATGCTTTTTTGTCTTTTGACTCCTTCTATTTTCGATGGCTTCGGCTTGATGTTGGGCTTGAATCCTTTTGATGGTGGAGTGCTTGAATTCGAGCTGGTTTTGGCGGGAGATGAGTTGGGTTTTGATTCGTCAGTGTCTAATGCTGCCCGCAGTTTTTGGATTTCCTGCCATAGCTCTACTATCAAGGCGTTTTTGGCCTCATCCGATAGTTGTTTTAGGTCAGGGAGTTTTTTCATTCCTTTATCTAATGTCTATCTCGTTCTCTTGTCAAGGGGGTTGAGCAATTACCGTAATTCATCGTTGTTCCTTGAAGAGAGTAAGGTGCGATCGGACATCTTGCACCATTTGCACGAACAGCCTTTCAGACCTGCTAAGCTAAGTTCAATTTTATTGTGGGGTTGACCCAAGAGTCATCCCCTAAAAGGCTGATTGATTCTTGTGCAAGATTTCTAGCCGAGGAAAGTGATAACCGCTGAAGGATTAAAGGAATTTATCATCCCAATTTCTTGCAGATTTAGATTTGCTCCCCCCTGAATTATGGCAATTGTATATGTTAATAATTGTTTCATTATCTTACTAAATTTTGTTGGCTACAGTTTCTTGTTTTCTTAATAACTATTTTTGAACTTCCTGAATGCTTTGCGGGACTAATTTACTTAGCCAATCTAAATTTTCAAGCATGGGGAAATGACATATTACTTTCATAGGTTTTCAGGAAACCAACGGGGCACAAATCAAGTATATCTATATCTATATCTATATCGGGCTAATGTCTTTGAACCCCACAGAAAAATTACAATAACAGCGGCGATCGCAATTATTGAATAGTGAATATCAGGATAGTCAACTAGCGGATTGTGGGTTTGATTTTTGGGAAATAAAATCCTCCCCATATTAGCTAGGGTGTGAAAGAAAATGCACACAAATACACTTTTCCCAGTGTTGTTATAAAGCCAAACAATAAGTATCCGCATAGCAACAGTACCGAGAGTTGCCCATAGTATCCATATCAAACCGTGACCCTGTTGAATGATTGATGGATAATGCCATACTGCCCACACCAAGCCTATAGTGATGGCGGTTGTTAGTGCAGACCATCGTTTTTGCATAGCATCAACGGCATATCCCGACCAGCCGACTTCTTCACCTGTAGCACCGATGAAGATGACAACAGAAATTAGCGCATTCTGTAGAAACGGAATTTCCACTCCTACAGGAAGTGGCAGTCTAAACAGTTGCATTACTCCATATATCAATAAATATATTATTGGCATCAAGAAAATAAGAGGCAAATACCAGATTTTTTGCTTGATTTTTGAAAAATCGAAAATTCTTTTTAACAGACTCTGGACACCAATAGTTCCCTCTTCTTGATAAACAAGGACAATAGCAGCTATTAACGGAGTAAAGGTGACTATAAAGTCAGTCACAGGAACATCCAGAGGAAGTCCCTTGACTTCGACCATTGTTTCAATTATCCATAACGGAATAGTAAGGGCAAAAACCAGTAGAAAGAATTTTAGCGGTGATTTATTTGATGATGTGCTGGTGTACATAATTGTGATCTGTTAGATGTCGTTTTATACTGATTATTTGTAGCGACCTGCAATGGTAATTGCTCAAACCTGCAATCAAGACATTTTCAAACCAGGATTATTAGCAACTATAATTTTGTTTCAACCAGGATTAAATGCAGCCTTCCTAACTTTTAAAGTTTAATTAATTTTGACTTCATATTTCTACTCCTTAAGACTTATCTTTCAACAAAGCTTTTTAATTATATCGACAGCATTTATCCCCGTCCATGTACTCATGGGCGGGGATGAATGCTGGCTTTTGATAAAATAATTTCTTTTGAATTGTGAAATTGACGTGAGATTGAATAGATAATTTGGCTTTTTTAATACTCTGCTCCATTGGAACGCGCCAGAAGTATCAAACGTGCAATTCCATTCACTACGCCCAAAACCGCACACACACTCAGCCAAAGCATCAGATCCAGCATAGATCGAAACAGTGGTACATATCCAAAGAATCGATCAAACACCAATGCGAATAGCCAAGGGAATACAAGTAGGAAAAACGCTGGCAAGAATGTACAGCCAATCCCTAACCAGACCCGCCACAATGGAGTTCTACGAATCGCCTGTCTCCATTGCGGTAAGTAAAGCAAACTGCGGATTGCCAGCATTACACCTATAAACATCAGCAGTACGATCGCTATACCCCACAAGGTAATTGAGAATCCACCTGTGGCAGGCTGCCCATCCTTTAGTAATTGAATCAGTCCAGTTTTGATTTGCGGAAATGCCGCAGTTAACGGCCACGCATTGATGTTGTAAAGTAGCGCAATTCCATACTTTTCCTTCGGCAACAGCACAACCTCCGTATAGAATGTAGACAAAACTCCATTGTGTTCGATCGCTGGTTCACCGTTCTCGCTGCCCTTAAACCAACCCATGCCATAGGAACTACCGATGGTTTTGGGTGGAGTGTGCATCAGCGCCACACTACTTTGGGAAAGCAATTTTGTCTCTTTAAATTGTCCACTGTTGGTTTGGAAGATTAGATAATTTGCCATGTCCTCTGCGGTTGAAATGATCCCGCTACTGCCGCCCACATAACCAGACATTTCTGGATATGCGAAGGGAAGTCCAAATGCCATCAGATGTCCTTGTGCCATGTTGGTAGCACCTTGGAATGCGTCAGCACTTGTAGTTGGATTGAGCGTCCGCGACATCTGAAGAGGTGTAAAAATATGCGTTTGTAAGTAGGCTGAGAATGGCTGTTGACTCACTACTTCAACCACTCGCGCCAACACTTCGTAATTGGGATTGAAATAGTGAAACTGACTACCGGGGAACGCAACGGGACGTGCTTGACTAAGGCTAGTAATGCGATCGCCAATTGTTGTTGCTTGAGAAACCTGCAACTCAGGAAAGCCTACGTCAGATAAACCACTCACTTGATTGAGGAGATGACGAATGGTAATTTTGGCAGCGATCGCTGGATCGGCTAGGGTGAATTGTGGTAGATAAGTTTGCACGGGTGAATCCAGATTAATTTGTCCCGCTTCAACTAGCTGCATCACTGCCATTGCGGTAAACGATTTGCTCATTGAAGCAATCAAGAATTGGGTCTGTGCTGTAACAGGCCGCTCGTTGTTTGCTGTACTGTATCCCTTAACGTGCAACACTTGGTTATTGTGAGTAATCGCGAGTGCCAAACCAGGAATGTGATGAGTCTTCATTTGAGTTGTGATGAAGCGATCGATCCTATCATCCAAGTCCAGTTGGTTTGCACTGCCATTGATGTTGAATGTGATGACAATCAACGCACTCAGGAATATCAAAATCGGGCGGAAAAGTTTATTCATTGGGTTAGATTTTGTTGATTTCGATAAAACATAATCCAGGGTTTTGCGCTGAAGTAAAAGAATTACCACGAATGGAGCGCCCGCAACTGTGGCGTTTTTTTCAATTGATGGGCTTCCATGCGTGTTAGAACATCATCCAGAATTTCTGGTAAATGGGAAACGGCGATCGCGGTTTCAATCTTTGCCACATCCCTTGTCCAATTCTTGTTGAACTAACTCAATATCGGCAGGACGTTGCACAAAAGAGTAGCCAATAATATCTGCGTGGGTGGCGACAAAATCCAGGTCAGATAAATCTTTTTCAGTCAGGGGGCTAAGAGATAAAACTGCTTGACTACTAAAATTTTACACGGCTGTAAAACACTCGTTTCACATTCTCGGCAGCAGTAATATAGAGCATGACAATCCCCGCCAGAACCAGCATAAAACTCAACGGCAACCGTTGAAATCCGAGCAGCGTTCCTAAAGGTGTCCAGGGAATGACGATTGTCACTCCTACGGTCGCCAGCGTCGCCATCAACAAGTATTTTCCAGGTTTACTGCTGAAAATAGATTTGCGGGTACGAACGACCAGCACAACCATCGAAGCCGAGATGACAGACTCCAAAAACCAGCCTGTTCTAAACTGTTGTGGTTGAGCGTGCAGCAGGAATAGCAGCGCCCCAAACGTCAGGTAATCAAATATGGAACTCAGCAAACCAAACACAATCATGAAGTTGCGGATAAACTTGATATCCATGCGACGCGGTTTGTTGACTAACTCCTTGTCTACGCGATCGCTCGCGATCGTCAATTCTGGGAAATCAGTTAATAAATTCGTCAGCAAAATCTGACTAGGTAACAGCGGCAAAAAGGGTAGAAACAGAGAAATTCCCGCCATACTAAACATATTGCCAAAATTGGCGCTAGTTGCCATAAATACATACTTTAAAGTGTTGGCAAAGGTAATCCGTCCTTCCTTTACGCCTTCGATCAGGACATTCAAATCCTTTTCCATCAACACAATGTCAGCAGCTTCCTTCGCCACATCCACAGCACTTTCTACCGAAATACCAACATCAGCAGCATGAAGCGCAGAAGCATCATTAATGCCATCTCCCAGATATCCAACTACATTCCCCGCTTTTTTGAGAGCAATGATAATCCGCTCTTTTTGGTTTGGTTCTACCTCAGCAAAAACATTTGTTTCTTGTACTCGGTGCATCAAGGCTTCATCACTGAGTTTTTCTAGTTCAGATCCAGTCAAAGCCTTTGGTTCAGGCAGTCCTACCTGCTGAATAATACTCATAGCCACCGCCTTGCTATCTCCAGTAATCATCTTCGGGGTGACTCCTAGCTGTTGCAACTCTTTGAGGGTGTCAGCGATGCCAGGTTTTGGCGGATCGAAGAGCGCCAGGTAGCCCATAAATGTCATGTTTGTTTCATCATCTTTGGTGAAGGAATCTCGATCGCAATTCCGATAAGCCACACCCAAGGCTCTAAATCCTTTACTGCCCAAATCTTCCGCTTGTTGGTGGAGTTTTTGTCGCTGATCTGCAATGTCGATCGTTTTCCCTTCAGCAGTTTCAACGGTTGAACAAACATCCAAAATATTTTTCAGTGCGCCTTTAGTAACAATCAGATGTGTGCTGTCTTTTTTGAACAAGATGCTGAGACGTTTGCGGTTAAAGTCATAAGGCACTTCATCTAGCTTTTGATAACCAGAAATGTCGAATGTTTTGTATTCGCGAATTGCTTTGTCGATCGGATTCACATAACCAGACTCAGATGCGGCATTCAAATAAGCGTAAAGTAAAACCCGATCGCTATCTTTCCCCTCGACATCAACCGCAGAGTGAATTTTCACCTCTCCTTCCGTCAGCGTACCCGTCTTATCGGTGCAAAACACATTCATACTGCCAAAATTCTCGATCGCGGGTAAGCGCTTCACGATCACCCGCTTTTTCGCCATTGTCTGAGCACCGCGAGCCAGGTTAACACTGACGATCGCAGGTAGCAGTTGAGGGGTCAAACCAACCGCCAGCGCCAGAGAAAACATAAAGGATTCCAGTACAGGGCGATGCAGGTAGACGTTGGCGGCAAAAATTAGAGCGACCAAAACTAGCGTTACTTCCATCAAAAAGTAGCCGAATTTGCTCAGCCCATGTTCAAATTCTGTTTCGGGAGGTCTGAGTTTC
Source organism: Microcoleus sp. S28C3 (assembly GCF_036700785.1). NCBI lineage: Bacteria > Bacillati > Cyanobacteriota > Cyanophyceae > Oscillatoriales > Microcoleaceae > Microcoleus > Microcoleus sp. S28C3. The sequence goes on from NZ_JAUBPO010000002.1 coordinate 114,387, forward strand.
AGGCGTTCCGATACTTTGCCGAATTCAGTTTCTTTTCCAGTATGAACTACTACTGCTTTGCCAGTTCCACTAATCACATTGGTTCCCATATAGAGGGAATTGGTGCGTTGATTTAGTCCAGTTTCAGCCGGCAATACACCATTTAGTTTGTCAACCGGATAAGTTTCTCCTGTCAGTGCTGCTTCATTGACGGATAAATCTTTCGACTCTAAAACTAGACAGTCACCGGGAATATTTTTACCTGCACAAAGCACCACAATATCGCCGGGAACTACTTCATGATTGGGAATTTCTTGAGATTGATTATCCCTCAACACAGTTGCTTTAACTTGCACTAATGCCAGTAGTTTCTCGACAGCATTCGATGCTCCTCGCTCTTGCCAAAATCCTAATAGTCCACTGATGAGGACGATCGCCAAAATGATGATCGCATCTAGCGCATCTTTCAGAAAAATCGAGAGCAGCGCCGCAAAAATCAGAATCAAGATAATCGGACTCTTGAACTGATTGAGTAACAGCACCAATGCGCTCGATTTGTGTGTTTGTTTGAGGCTGTTTGCGCCGTACTGGCTCAGGCGTTGTTTCGCATCAGCACGGCTTAAACCGGAGGTTGTAGAGTGCGTCTGCTGAAGCACCTGATCTGTGGGTAAGCTCCAAAATGTGGAGAGTTGGGGATTCATCGGTTTGATTTTTTGGAGTTAGTCAATGAGCAGAAATTGTTTGCCACTCTTGAATCGCCGTGAATGGGATTTGTAACTCGATCGCTGAGCCAGTTACCATCGGTAAAGTTAGGTGAAGGGGAATTTCAGCCTGCAACTGCGGTAGGACAGACTTAATGTCATATTCTGCGACATTCGCTGGGGTTGGTGTGTCCTTAGAAATTTCGCTAGAAATATCCTTGGCGGTTAGAGTTTCGCCCATAGATGTTGTCATAATCAGCGGTTGAGTGCGATCGAATTCCACCGCACCAGGAAAGCCCACGACGCGCAGAGAGACAGTAGAACTACCTTCAGGATGGATGCGTTTGAAGCCGATCGCCTGCCAAGAATTTCCGTTCTGATCTTGCAGTTTTTGGCGGGATTGATACAGCATCTGCCCTGGATATTCTTCGATTTGGGTCACAGCAGAAAAAGCAGGTAAGGGAATACAGACAATCAGTAAAACGCAGATCCAAGCAGCCAGTAGCCAGCGCATCGGACGAATTTTAGATCCGTTATAGTTCATCACAAAAGTCCTCATAAAGTTAAAATCTCTGGGGATTCCAGAGTAATTTTTTGGGATTTTAATCCTCATTTTTTTGTGCATTAGCTAGAGGCGATCGCCTCTCCTGCGTTTTTCCAGCCTGCAAAACTTGGCGGAAATCCCTGGACATTTTCATAGCCCAATAGGTGCAATGTCATTACTCCCATTGCCGATCGATAGCCCGTTGAACAGTACAAAACTACGGGGTGATCGCGCGGAATTCGATCCAGATTGTGTGTTAGTGTTCGGAGCGGAATATCGATCGCATTAGCGATATGTCCCGATCGATACTCCGAGGGTTCGCGCACATCCACCAACAGGGTTTGAGGGTTCTCTAAGAGGCTTTTCAACCCTTCGACATTGGCGATCGTGTAATAGCCTGCTGGAATCGACGTGAGAAAGCGATCGACTCCCGATTCCAGATTCACGGTTTTTTCAGACATTGTTTGCATTTTTTCTTGAAAGATTGGTTCAGTTTCTATGAGATTTGCTGCGAGGATCGGGTTTTTCCCAATACCAACCAAGAGGCAAAAACATAGTGAAAATCCCAGTAATATAGTCTGAATTGGTTTCTTAAAGCTCATAGATTTCTCCTGAAATGGATTGTTAAGGGTTCACTCTGTCAGCCAGATATTTCAGCACCATGTCAATCAATTAATTAGGGCATTAAATATATAGCCGATACTAATAATTCCAACAGTCATTAACCCAATAAACACGGCTAAGAGTTGAGGTTTCAAAACTTTTTTGAGAATCACCATTTCAGGAAGTGATAATGCTGTCACAGCCATTGTGAAGGCTAAAACTGTACCCATCGGCATTCCTTTATTGACTAAAGCTTCGGTAATCGGCATTACACCCGCAATGTTTGCATAGAGTGGAACACCCAAAATTACCGCGATCGGCACTGCTAAAGGATTATTTGCGCCTGCATATTGGGTGATAAAATCTGTCGGCACATAACCATGAATCCCCGCCCCGATCGCAATACCACCCACGACATAGAGCCACACCGATCGCACAATGGAGCTCGACTGGAACCATCCATGCTCAAATCTTTGCCCCCAAGTTAGCATCACTGGTTCTGGATTGTCCTCATCACCTAGAGGTATTTCTTGACGAGATTTTTGCAGTTCCCAAACAAAGGGTTCCACCCATTTTTCTAATTTTAGTAATCCGATGATATATCCAGAGGCGATCGCCAAACCCACCCCAAAGCCGATATAGATCAGCGTCACCTTTAGTCCAAACAATCCCCACAAAAGAATAACAGCAACTTCATTCACCATTGGCGCTGCCATCAGATAAGAAAAGGTCACACCTAAAGGCACACCTGCTTCTAAGAATCCGATGAACAAAGGAACCGCAGAGCAAGAACAGAATGGTGTAACGATTCCTACCATTGCTGCCAAAATATTTCCTGCAAAAGTGCGCTTTCCTTCTAGCAAATAGCGCACGCGCTCTGGTTCTAAAAAGCTTTGAAATGTCCCAACAATAAAGCTAATTACAATCAGTAATGTTAAGACTTTTGGCACATCGTAAAGAAAGAAGTGCAGACTCGATCCTAAATGCGATGAAATCGACAAGCCCAACAGTTGGGTGACAATCTGGGTTGCCAACCAATCAAACGGATAAAATGGATCGAACATAACTTTGCCTCTTTAACGCTGCAATAGGGGCTGAATTTGTTCGGGACTGATTACTTGACCTTTGCTGACAACTTTGCCATTGATTGTCATAGCGGGAGTAGACATCACACCTCGTTTAGCAATTTCGATTGGGTCGGTAATATGTGAAACTTCAGCAGTTAAATTGAGATTTGCTACAGCTTCTTTCGCATTTGCCTCTAGCTGTTGGCATTTTTTGCAACCTGTACCCAAAATTTCAATCTTGATGGCATTCATGACATAACTCCTTTTTTGTATTCTCTAATTCAATTCTCTCTCAACTGAATCCAAGCGATCGCTAACGTTGCTTAACTGACCCCACGCCCCCCCGAGATTCTCGAACTTGAGGAGAGCCAATATACTCTATTGAACCCACGCCGGATACAGTTGCATCTAACTGCTGACTGACATTAACCACAGCACTGCCCACGCCGCTATTGCGAACCGTAGCCTGCTTAGTCTTGAAATTCTCACCTTGGAAACTTCCAACCCCGGAAAGATCTAGTTCCAGCACATCGACACTTCCGGCGATTGTCATACTACCTACCCCATCAAGGGAAATCGACAACTGTTTACCTTGGATATCCTTTACATCAACACTACCGACACCATGTATATTCACGCTCTCTAAGCTGTTCACCTCCACAACGAACTCAATGGGCTTGGTGGGATTCATATGGGTATCTTTCATGATGGTGAGATACAGAACATTGTCAGCTACACGACTTTCTAGCAACGGCAGAATGTTGTCGTCGGCGGTAATCGTGAGGGATTCTTTTCCCGTCTGCTGTATCGTGATTTTACCTACGGATTTACTAGAAATGGATGAGAATCGACCTACTTCTCTAGATTCGGTCTTAACTATTCCAGAGCCTCTAAGCCCACCCAAACTGAGAGAGCAGCCTGTGAACAGGCTCAAAGCTGTTAAACACGCAACCAAACCGTATAACTTCGATCTCATTGTTTTGCCTACTATATAAATCCTTAGTCGTTCACTTTTCATCGAAAAGATTTCTGGGAAGCTTCTGGTTTAACACGAGGGGATTCTTGTGTTTTGTATAAGCAAAGTAACTAGCAATAATCGGCGTTGCTGATTCACGGTATGAATCAACTTTTCGCTTGATGTTACAAAACGCACCATACTTGTCTTATAGCAATTCCGAAATTTGAATTCCTACCTGTATTCAGCAACGCCAGGTTTTCTTGATTTAGAGTTAATAACTCCTTGGGATTGATTGATTAACTTTAACTGTTCAAACCAGACCAAGCTAATTCCTCCACCGAGGAGACAAATAGCAAGGTCGATCGGATGCAGAAAAGAGAAGCTAAACAAATTACGCAAGAAGGGAAAGTAAAGCACGATTGCCATAAAAAATATTCCTCCACCCATCACCCACCAAAGGGCAGCATTGGAGGTTCTAAGTATTTTTAAACTGAGGGGCGAGGTTGAACTTGCGCTCAAAATTAGCCCTAAATTTGCCAAAATTAATGCTGTAAAGGTTAATGCACGGGCATTAAGTTCGCCTTCTCCTAGATATAGCGATGTCCCATAGATTGTGAGAACAATTACTAAGATTCCGCCGCCTTGTAACACCGCCAATCCCACAGTTTTCTTGCCAAACAAGGGCTCTTTGGAGTTGCGGGGAGGACGCTTCATCACTGTTGGTTCTGCGGGTTCGGCTTCTAACACAATTGAGCAAGCTGGATCGATAATCAAATGGAGAAATGCAACGTGAACGGGAAGTAATACTAACGGCAACTTAAACAAAACTGGAATTAAAGACATCCCTGCGATTGGAATGTGAATTGCTAGAAGATATGCCATTGCTGTGCGGAGATTATCAAAAATTCGCCGCCCAAGTTTGACTGCTTGCACAATGGATGAAAAATCATCATCTAATAACACTAAGGCTGCCGATTCACGGGCAACATCTGTGCCTCGCTGACCCATTGCAATCCCAATTGGGGCAGATTTTAAGGCAGGCGCATCATTCACACCATCCCCCGTCATGGCAACGATTTCGCCCTTGGATTTCAAAGCATTAACTATCCGCAATTTTTGTTCGGGAACGGCTCTTGCAAAGATATTTATACTTTGAATACGCTGCTGGAGTTCATCGTCACTCATGCGATCTAATTCTGCTCCAGTTACGATGGCTCCCATTTGCATTAATCCAACTTGACGAGCAATGGTTTGAGCAGTTTCTGGATAATCACCTGTAATCATCACGACTCGAATACCAGCAGTATAACATTCTTTAATTGCCGCCGCAACGGTTGGACGCACTGGATCGGACAGTCCAACTAATCCTATAAATTGAAAAGGAAAGTCATGTTGTTTATCGGGTAAACGATCGGGACTGAGCGAAGGATGAGGAGGTAAAAATGGGGGCGGCGCATCAATAAGAGATGCTTTGGCAACACCTAATACCCGCAATCCTTGCTGTGCCATTTCACTGATTTGTGCTGTCAGAATTTGCTGCTGTTCGGGTGTGAAATGACAGAGATCCGCGATCGCTTCCGGCGCTCCTTTGGCAGCAATTTCATACTCTTTGCTATCGGCTGACTGCCAAACGTGAGACATTGCTAATAGATCCGGTGAGAGCGGATATTCTCGTAATAGTTTCCAATCGTTATGCAAATGTTCGGTATTTGCGAGAGCGCGATCGCCCAATTGCTTAAATGCTTTTTCCATCGGATCGAACGGATCTCTTTGGCTTGCCAGAATGGAAAATTCTACTAATTCATGCACCGATTCCGGGAGCGGTTCTTTTGAATGTAATTCCAAATTATATGGCTGAGAATTTTCTGACTGGTTATATGCAAATAGTTGTTGCACAGCCATAATATTCTGAGTCAGCGTCCCGGTTTTATCCACACACAAAACTGTTGCAGAACCTAAAGTTTCAACCGCTGAAGTGCGACGAGCTAAGACATGATTTTGAGAAATTCGCCAAGCTCCTAATGCTAAGAAGATTGTCACAACAACTGGAACTTCATTTGGCAAAATTGCCATTGCTAATGTAATTCCCGCCAGAAATCCTTTGAGCCAATCTCCTCGCGTGAGCCCATAAATTACTACAATCGCGACACATAATAATAAAGCAATACCAAACAAACGACTCACTAACCGATTCATTTCCTGTTGCAAAGGTGTTGGTTCAGACTTCACTTTTTGTAAGGCTTTGCCAATCTTGCCCATCTCTGTTTTAGGGCCAATCGCTTGGACTTTAGCTATTCCTTGTCCCTGAACAACTAAGGTTCCAGAAAACACAAATGGTAACTCATCTCCCCCCGGACGAGCCATTTCTACGCTACCCACCGCCGCAACTTTGCGAACGGGTAAAGATTCGCCAGTTAATAATGATTCATCGGTGGAGAAATTAGAGCAAGAAAGCACGATCGCATCCGCAGGAACGCGATCGCCTTCTGCTAGAATTAAGATATCTTCCCGGACGACTTCTCGCCCTGCAATCCGTTTTTGCTCCCCATCCCGAATCACCAAGGCGCGAGGACTGGAAAGATCGCGCAAAGCTTCTAAGGCGTGTTCGGTTTTGCCTTCTTGGTAGAGGCTAATTCCGGTGATAAAAAAGACGAATCCTAACAAAATTAGGGCTTCTTGTAGGTCGCCTAAAACCCAATAAATGACACCACCGCCGACTAGCAAGAGAAAGATTGGATCTTGAATGATGTCCCAAGCGATCGAGAAAAGATTGCGCGATTGTGCTGAGGGAAGTTCATTGTAGCCTTCATCTTTGAGTCGGGCGATCGCGTCTTGTTCTGATAAGCCACTTATGGTATTGATATCAACTGGTGAAACCATACTCTTGCTTTTGGATAATAAACATAAAAAACAGGTCAATTCGTATTGATGCTGCCGATCGCTACTCGGCAAAGTGCTGTCGAATCTTCGCCGCAATCTGAGAATCAGTCATTTTGTCAACTGTTTCAATACCTACAACGCGGCCACTGAGGTTATTTCTTTCAAGACGTTCTTTTAGTTCATCTTTTGCCTCACCCGGCCCAAATATTAGAATAGACTCTGCATCACGAATATACGCAATTACCCGATCGTAGTAAATATTGAGTTCTCCTGTAAAAGTTCTCTGGCGTGTATTATCAGCGGGAATCTGACGTGATTCATAAGTGCCCTTAAGAGGTGAATCACCCGAACGCCGAGGCTGTTTTTCTACCTCTGAAATTATCTCTTTTATCTCTTCTCCTTTCTCTGTAATCGCCACGACAGTAGCTTTCCTATGGTCAATCCACAGCCCGACTTTTGTTTTCATTTATATCTCCTTTGTTAACGAGTTCCACTTAATGTGTACTATGCAAAATTAATTTCGCATTTTTAAATTATGTATCTTTGATTGGATTAGGCACAGAAGCAAATGAGTTGTGACAATAATTTTGCTTGCTTATAGATGGGTTTAAGTAAATACACTTCACCCTTTAACTTCTATTATTATTGGACAAAGCTTGTTAAAGAACAAGTTGAAGTGACTAATATGGCGCTGGAATGTAGTTTATAATTAGCCTACCCTTTATAATTTGCGAGGGTATCATTCTTAAGGAAGAGTTTTTATGAAAGCAGGGTTTTATTTAATTTGTGAGTCTTAGCAAGTTATTGGTTTAAGCCTCGTCGTGCTAAGGCTTGAACCTCAGTTCGCAGTGCAGAAATTTCTGCTTGCAGAGCTTGAATTGATTTTGCACCTGCTAGTTCTGCTTGATCATCCTCAGCATCCTGACCTACAAAGAATGTGGCTAGCATTGCTGTCGCATAACCACATACCGCGATCGCATACAACCCCAGTAAAAAACATAGCACCCGCCCTTCCGGTGTTTTCGGAAAGTAATCAGATCCAATCGTGGTCATCAGCATTGCCGTCCACCACAGCGCAGTACCATAGTCGGTGATATTGCTATTAGGAAGTTCGCGCTCAAACGCATAAATTCCAGCCGCTCCAACTAAGATAACGATCGCAGTTAATCCCATCACATAGCCAAACCCTCGACGCTGAACACTTACAGCGAGTAATCGCATTCCTCTGTTAGTTCGTGTCATCATTCCCAACAACTGTAACCCTCGAACCGCATGAACCGATCGCAAAGACTGTATGAATCGCACAATCCGAAGGGTTCGTAGCGCTGGGATGAACAGTGAGAAGGCAATTAACCAGTTGTGCTTGAGGTAAGAAAGTTTGCGAGGAGCGAGGAGAAATTTGATGCTAAAATCCACGATAAAGACAATCCAAATGGTAATGCCGATCGCTTCTAATAGAGGATTTAGTCCCCAAACTAGCTCAACGATAAACAGTCCTAACCAAGCAAAGCTCAGCACCAGCATCGGCATTTCTAGCCAATCTTCCCACTGTTGCAGTACCTCCCTGCGCTCCCGATCTAATATCGGCTTTTCTGGTAGGTTTAGATAGCTCATAACGCATTTGATGGATGAGACTGATGCGCCTTGAGCTGTGCCCGTAATTGAGCAATTTCTTGAGCCATATCGAGCACCATTGCGGCTCCGACTAAGTTCAGCCCCAAGTCTTGACGCAACCGCTGAATCTGAGCAATTCGAGCAATCTCGCGGGAATGCAGCAGGTCGCCGATCGGCTCAATTACCCCTAACTCAACATAAACCTTCACCAGCGTAATCGAAGTCTCTGTTAGCAATGCAGCATATTCAAAGGTATAGAGTTGCTCACCTTCGGGTGAAACCACAATTTTTGAAAGGCTAAAGCTCATAACTTAATTTCCTCTAACTGGGTACGGGGGTTAAAACTCGTATTTGCCTGGATTTTTTCGTAGCATTCTTGCTCGATCGCACTTAAGTCTTTTGGCGTGACAATCAGAAGTTTGGCGAGTAAGTCACCGCGTCCCCCTTTTTGCAATGTCCAGCCTTTGCCGCGCAGTCTGAGCGATTGTCCCGATCGCACTCCTTTAGGAACTTTCATCGTCACGCTACCATCGGGTGTGGGCACGCTGATTTCCGCTCCTAAAACGGCTTCATCGGGGCGAATTGGAATGTCACAAACGAGGTCATCACCCTCGAATCGGAAGAAGGAATGGGTTAATACCTCGATCGTCAGATACAAATCGCCGCGCTGTTGAGAGAACGGACTAGCACGGCCTTTACCTTTGAGCCGAATGCGACTACCTGGTTTTGCGCCTGCGGGAATGCGGACGTTGATTGTTTCATCGTCGAGTTGTATCCGTTTCTGGACACCGTGAAATGCTTCCGAAAATGTGAGTGCGATCGCAGCTTCGGTATCGGGCGCGGGCGCTTGAGAACGAAATCCGTCACCAAAATCATTAAAGCCATTGGTCGCAGTTTGATAGTTCTGGGTTCTACGTTTCGATCCACCTTTCATTCCTCCCAGCAAATCGTTGATAAAGGAATCAAAGTCATCGTAGCGATCGAAGTCTTCCGCCGAAACATTAGTTCCTCTAGGAGTTGGCGCTTCAGTGTATCCCGGCTGATTCCAATGTTGACCAAAGCGATCGTACTTTTGCCGGTTCTCTGGATCGGAAAGTACCTCATTTGCTTCGTTCAAGTCTTTGAACTTTGCCTCTGCATCTTTATCCCCAGGATTGAGGTCAGGATGGTACTTGCGGGCCAGTTTGCGGTAAGCCCGTTTGATTTCTTCAGGAGTTGCAGTTTTGCTCACTCCCAGGATGGCGTAATAGTCTTTAAAATCCGTTGCCGTTGGCATCACTGACCTCTCAATATGTAATGCTGTTATCTGAAATACTATCTGAAATGCTAAAAATGATGATTCATCTAAACTTAATTTGAATTCAAAAATATGACTGATAAACTAGGTGGGAGTTGTCACTTATCCAGAATTTCGGGAGCGTGAATTGTTCATTATTTTGTCCTAGTTTTTCCATAGTCCCTTACTTGTTTTCAGGCTCCCGTCTCCTCCATCGCGACCTTGTATTCGCCCCGACGCGCCGCCCAATTGCACTTAGCTCGATGCAACAAAGCCTGCTGTGCCTTTGACACATTCGCCTCTTTGCCTTGCCAAAGCTCTAACGCTGGTTGCTGGATGGCGCGGGCAAAGGAAAACGCTAATGCCCAGGGCGATCGCGCTTTGAACCGAATATTCATGGCATTCAAACGAGCCGAAGCAAGTTCACCGGATTGTCCGCCCGACAAGAACGCAATTCCCGGAACGGCCGCTGGGACTGCCCGCAACAGACAGTTCACCGTAGCATCAGCCACCTCGTCCACCGATTCTTGTTGAGAACAAGTCAATCCCGGAAGCACCATATTGGGCTTCAGGATCATGCCTTCCAGGATCACCCGTTGCGTGTAGAGTTGGTTGAAGACGCTTCGCAGAACGTCCGCCGTCACCTCGCTGCACCTCGACAGGGTATGTGCTCCGTCCATCAGCACTTCTGGCTCGACAATGGGAACCAGTCCCGCTTCCTGGCACAACGCAGCATAGCGAGCTAAAGCTTGCGCGTTAGCCTCGATGCAACCCCGGCTGGGAATACCATCGCCGATCGCAATCACCGCGCGCCACTTGGCAAAACGAGCGCCCATTTGAAAATATTCCTGGAGGCGATCGCGCAATCCATCCAGACCTTCGGTGATCTTCTCTCCAGGATGACCTGCCATATCCTTAGCACCAATGTCAACTTTGATGCCGGCAATAATTCCCGCATCGGTGATGGCTTTAATAAAGGGAATGCCATTTCTCTGCTGTTGGTGAATAGTTTCATCGTAAAGGATCGCGCCACTAATGTACTCACCAAGACCGGGCGTGGTGATAATCAATTCTCGATAGGCGCGTCGGGCTTCCTCGGTCTGGGGAATGCCTAACTTTGCGAATCGTTTGTTACAGCCCACTTTCCGCAGCCTCAACGGTCACAATCGGTTTTTACTTATTTTTATCCAGCACTAAAGCTATAAATTATACTACAATACCGTACATTAACGGTTAAAAAACTGTTTAAAGGCATAATTTATTACTTTAAAGATAGAGTCTTCTGCGTAATTATGCTGTGTGACACCCCAGGGTGCGGAATGTGGGTTACAGGTTGGATTACTTTCATCCATCGCCAGCAGACCTTTGTAGTCGGCAACCAGCATCCTTGCAGTGTCTATAAGGTCTTGTGCATTCATTTTTGACTCCTGGGAAAATTTATTGACTATTAACTGAGCTAGATAGAGGTGGGTCAGTTCTCTGATTTTCTTGGTCGTGCAGCCGTCCGAGAGTGCTATCGATCAATCTGGTCAATTTATCGGCAGCCCCGTCCACAGCTTGGTCTAAGGTCGCTGCCTGATGCGTTACCGCGAGGGGTTGGTGTCCTTTGAGGCGGGCTTCGATCATGCAGCGCATATCGTCATCGCCGCCCTTCTTGTCGCTGTTCTCATCGCTCAGGTGAACATCAACGTGAGTGATGCGATCGCTGAATCGGCTCAGGCTCTCTGCCACTAAACTACTAAACTGAATGGCTAGTGCTTCGTGACCTTTGATGTTATGGCCGGTATGGATTTGGATTTGCACGATGTTCTCCTGTTGTAATTGTGATTGGCTTAATATTCAGATGGAATGACTAGGATCTGGCTGCCTGTCTTTCCAACCCTCGACATTCCGTCCTGCGCCCCACTTCCAATTGCGGATTTCCGGCAAGTCTTCGCCGTGCTTGTCGATATAATGCTTATGCTCGATCAACTTGTCCTGCATCATCTGCTTGAGATAGTCTCCCTTACTACCCAAATGCAGCAGACGATCCACCACGTCTTGCACCAGATGAAAACGATCCAGGTCATTTTGCACCCTCATGTCAAAAGCCGTTGTGATTGTGCCCTCTTCCTTGTAGCCCCGGACGTGGAGATTGCGATTGGTACGGCGGTAGGTTAGCCGATGCACCAACCAGGGGTATCCATGAAAGCCAAAAATGATGTGCTTGTCTTTAGTGAAGAGTGAATCGTAATCCGTTTCGCTCAGTCCGTGCGGGTGTTCGCTCTCGGATTGCAATTTCATCAGATCGACGACATTAATTACCCGTATTTTCAGATCGGGCAGATGTTCTCGCAGGATGGAAACGGCAGCCAAAATCTCCAGCGTCGGCGTATCTCCACAGCAAGCCATCACGACATCCGGCTCAGTATCTTGGTCGTTGCTAGCCCATTGCCAGATGCCAATGCCTTCAGTGCAATGCACGATCGCCGCCTCCATACTCAGCCATTGAGGGAGCGCGTGTTTGCCAGCAACTACCACATTCACGTAGTGTCGGCTGCGTAGACAGTGATCGAAGACCGACAGCAGACAGTTCGCGTCGGGTGGCAGGTACACACGCACAATATCGGCTTTCTTGTTGATTACGTGGTCGAGGAAACCGGGGTCTTGGTGCGTGAAACCGTTATGATCCTGCTGCCAGACGTGGGAGGCGAGCAGATAGTTTAGCGATGCGATCGGTCGTCGCCAGGGCAGTTCCGATGTTACCTTCAACCATTTGGCGTGCTGGCTGAACATCGAATCAACGATGCGAATAAACGCCTCATAGCTGTTGAACAGCCCGTGCCGCCCGGTCAGCAGATAGCCTTCCAACCAACCTTGGCACTGGTGTTCGCTGAGCATAGAGTCCAGCACTTGTCCGGCGGGCGCGAGGAATTCATCATTTTTTTCTTCCCGCGCTTCCCACTGACGATTTGTAACTTCAAACACCGCGCCCAAAAGATTCGAGAGTGTCTCATCGGGGCCGAAGATGCGGAAATTGCGCTGATTTAACTTGACTACATCACGCAGGAATTTGCCCAGCACAAGCGTATCTTGACCGTCAACGGCACCAGGTGAAGGCACTGACACCGCGTGGTCGCGGAAGTCTGGCATTTGTAGGTCGTGCAGCAGTAGACCGCCGTTGGCGTGGGGGTTTGCACCCATGCGCCGATCGCCCTTCGGGGCCAGTTCAGCCAATTCCGGCAAGAGTCGGCCATCCTCATCGAACAGTTCTTCTGCTTTGTAGCTTTTCATCCAGCTTTCCAACTGCTGGACATGATCGGGATGCTCGGAGTTCACCAGTAACGGCACTTGGTGCGATCGCGATGTGCCTTCGATTTGCAGACCATCCACGACTTTTGGCCCCGTCCAGCCCTTGGGCGACTTCAGGACGATCGCGGGCCAGCGGGGGCGAGTAGTATCGTTCTGATTCCGCGCATTGCTTTGGATTTGCCGGATATGCTCGATCGCCCTGTCCAGAGTGCTGGCCAAAAGTTCGTGCATCTTTTCCGGCTCGTCGCCTTCGACAAAGTAAGGTGTCCAGCCGCAGCCTCGCAGAAATTGCTCTAACTCTTCATGCTCGATGCGAGCCAAGACGGTTGGGTTGTTGATTTTGTAGCCATTCAGGTGCAGGATTGGCAGCACAGCACCGTCGGTAATTGGGTTGAGTAACTTGTTAGACTGCCATGCTGTCGCTAAGGGGCCTGTCTCCGCTTCCCCGTCGCCGATGACGCAAGCGACAATTAGATCGGGATTGTCAAAGGCAGCGCCGAAGGCATGACTGAGCGAGTATCCCAACTCACCTCCTTCGTGAATTGACCCCGGCGTTGTCGGCGCAACGTGGCTGGAAATCCCACCAGGAAAGGAGAATTGTGTGAACAGCTTTTTCAACCCAGCTTCGTCCTGAGTGACGTTGGGATAAACTTCGCTCCAGGTTCCTTCTAGGTAAACGTTGCCCACAATTGCTGGGCCACCGTGACCGGGGCCAGCGATGTAGAGCATATCTAGGTCATATTTCTTAATCGCTCGATTCAAGTGTACATAGATGAAGTTCTGTCCCGGTGTCGTACCCCAATGTCCGACCACCAGTGGTTTGACGTGGGAGAGTTGCAGCGGCTGCTTCAGCAATGGATTGTCGTAGAGATAAATTTGCCCAACTGACAGATAGTTGGCGGCACGCCAGTAGGCATCTATCTTGTGGAGTAGTTCTGGGGAAAGAGTGTTTGTTTTTATGGTTGATTGCCCAATTTCTAAGCCCGATAAACCAGTCCGATCAATTGTGTTCACGGTTTTTCTCTCTTTATTTATCTTTGTCGGGATTTGTATCTTTTATGACTAAAACAGAACAATTCGCGCGATCGACCACATGATTGCTGACACTACCTACGAAAAATTCTGCGATCGCAGAGTGGTCATGCCGACCTAGTACGATCAGATCGGCATTCCACTCTTGAGCAACACTAGAAATCGTTGCCCCTGGCTCACCAAAATTGTGTTGGTATTCAGCAGGAATATTTCGGGCAGTTGCGCGATCGCAGTATTCTTGTAACCAAGTTTTTGCCTGATCAATCTCTAGCTGAAGTGTTTCCTCGCGGAGTGATTGAGAAAGCCCAGTGTTGATCGGATAGAGTCCAAATGTCCCAACTGACTGGAATCCTGGATTGATCGCAGTCAAGTCTGCGAGGCAATGAAGGATCATCAATTTAGCTTGCTCTTGCTGCGCTAAATTGAGTGCGCGATCGAACACGATGGATGTCAAAGGAGAATGATTAATGGCAACTAGAATGCGTTTGAAGTTCATTATTTTGAGCCTTCAGGTTAATTTCAGTGTTGACTAAATCTGCTATTTCTAAAAGTTGAATTATTTCCTTGCGGGTAGGATGTAAAGCTGGTTCCGGGCCTGATTTTTTTGCCCAAGATGAACGTAGCGCAATATCCAGTAAATGCTTAAGCCTAAATCCGCAATTCCCTCAATCACGGATAGTAAATCTATCCCTGACTTGAGATTGAGGTTGAGATTTTGTTAAAGAATCGCGAACCCTAAAATCAGTCCAGAAATGATGGTTAAAGTAAACTGTATCAAAATTTACTCTAGCCCAATGTTGGCAGTAAACTAGCAGCTTGGTGTCTCTCTAAAGGATGATATTTTGATTATAGGTAGCTAGATATAAGGCGTTGCTTTCTAAATCTTTGCTTTGAAAAATAGCAGGTGTCTCAAACAGTGTCCATTAAAGATAGCCGTGCAAGGCAAGCAGTAATAGTATCATCCCTCCATTACCCATCATTCCTCTCGGTGAGGACACACCAGTGGCAGTAATATTCGTGCCGCGATCGCTACTAGCTGTTAAATAGATGCGATCGCCATTGGAGTTAAAGGATATCCTCGCATCTTTGACATTAAAACTTTGCTATGGTATGATATAGATGAATATAGCAAGATAGTAATTAGAGTGCCGATCGATAACCAAACTGGGATAAATTTACTGGGTTTGAGCGATCGCATAAAAATCACGACTCACAGGAATGGCGATCGCCACTTTCCCCTTCACCTCCCAAAAATGATCGCCTTTTAACCTCACAAAAAGCTCGCAGATGAAGGTGTTCAAATTGTCCTAGGAGTAGCGTGTGTTAGCGTAGCGTAACGCACAAAATTGGATTCTCTTGCAAATAATCAAAAGGTGCATTACATTTCATTAATGCACCCTACAATATCGCCGATCGCACTCACAATCGATTTTTTTTAAGTTATAATATTAATTGAACTAAACATCGTGTTTTAATGTATGACAGATCATCAACATTTCGTAAGCCAGGCCGTACTCAGAAATTTTTCTTCATCAAACAGGAAAAAAAAAGAGAACCATAAAATATTTGTCATTCTTCACATCAATAATCAACTTACAATACAATCAAATCCCATAGTTAGAACATTTGAACAAAATCAATATTTCACAACTAATGAAGAAAATTATGATTCATGGTTTAAAGAGATCGATGCTCAATCTCCATCTATAATAGCCTCAATTATTAAAAATGGTGTAGAAAACTTGAACCTTCAGGAACGAGAAAAAATCAATAAATTCATGGCATTTCAATGGCTTAGATGTGTCGCAATCAGAAATGAATCAATTTCGTATTCTAAAATCTTAGGAGAGGATTGTATTAATTGTATTAAAAATATTCATGCTGATCTGTTTACAGATATTAAATATTTAATCAAAAAATTTAATAATTTAACATTAAGTAGTGTTAGTCCAAAATCATTAAATATAAAACATGAATACGTTATTAGTGGTTCCCCAGTTTTATATAATGTTTTGGAACCTGAATTCTATTTTCCTATAAGTCCAACTAATTGCTTAAGATTTCATTCTATTGACAGTAGTTTATCTCCACTGGATTCTAGGTTTCTTAATGAACTACAATTCATTAATGGTGGAGGTTATAATGGTTTCCGTGTTGCTGCTAGACATCAGGAAACTTTAGAATATCTTAAAAATACTCCATTAAAATACTGTGAAATACAAAATTTAGAAAATTCTTTTTGGAAGCACCTTTTTCTTGAAATGTATAAAACAAATCAAGAAGCTAAAAAAGTTAGTGGTTAGTGCGATCGCTGATCTTGTAGGTTAAATGCGATCGCCCAAAAATCACGACTCACAGGAATGGCGATCGCTAATATCAACCAATTCTCATCCTTATTTCTGGCTTTCCAGAATTTTCTTCGCAGTTAAAAGTTCTTGATGTTGCTCTTTACTGAGCGTAGGATACTTGAGATTCAGTTCCTTTAACTGCGTGTAAATGATGCCCGCCACAACCAGACGAGTAAACCATTTGCGATCGGCGGGGATAATGTACCAAGGAGCATATTTTGTACTGGTGTGATTGAACATATCCTCATAGACAGCCATATAGTCATCCCAAAAGCTACGCTCTTTCGCATCATTCACAGAAAATTTCCAATTCTTTTCAGGGCGATTAATCCTTTCTAGAAAACGTTCTTTCTGCTCCTCTTTAGATACATTGAGGAAAAACTTGAGGATGATCGTCCCGTTATTGACCAGATGCTTCTCAAAGTTGTTGATTTCCTCAAAGCGGCGCTTCCAAATATCATTATCAATTATGCTAACAGGGAGCGGTCGCTGCTCTAGGATTTCTGGATGCACTCTTGTTACTAAAATTTCTTCGTAATAAGAGCGATTAAAAATCCCAATTCGCCCTCTTTCGGGTAAAGCCTTAGAACATCGCCACAAATAGTCATGATTTAACTCTTCCGTAGAAGGAGCTTTAAAGCTATGCACTTGACATCCTTGAGGATTAATCCCCGACATAACGTGCTTGATGGTACTATCTTTTCCCGCAGCATCCATAGCCTGAAAGATGATTAGCACAGCATGGGTATTTTGGGCATAGAGAACATCCTGATATTCTGCTAATGCCTCAACACCTTCCTTTAATTGACCTTTAGCTTTCGACTTTTTGAGGCGATCGGCTTTGTAGCCTGGGTCATAGTCTTTGGCAAGAGAAATTTTTCGTTCTGGTGGCACAATAAAAGGACGAATCAAATCGTCAAGCTTTTCGATGGGAAACAGGTTCAAGGATGAATCAGTGTGGCTAGATTTATCAGTCATACTTTTAACTCTCAAATATTAAGTGAATATCTTGGGTAAGCTCATGGTTTATTCTTCTTTGACGGCGATGGCTTAGAGATATCATCCGGGGTTGCGTGGGAAAAAGGCTTATGAAAAAACCATTGATTCAACCGTCTTAAACCCCGTGTTACATAGACAGGTTTAGCATGATTAAACACGCCATAAGCATGCTGTTTCACCCAGTCTGCAATCAAAAACCAGATCAACGCATAAATCCAGACAAAACCTGCCAAACCCCATCCGAGAGGGGTCATAAAGATGCCATACACTGCAATTAGGGTTGCGAGTATTTGAGTTCCCAGGACGGCTGCTAGCAAAATTTTCGCTGGTTTAATCGACCAAAAGGGCCCCTTAGTGCGGGTGACGAAAATAGTTAAATGTCCGGCGATCGAAAGTTTTAGATAAATCAAAGTTTGCAGAATGCTGCGATCGAGGTGAAAGTACCGTTCTCCCAAATACAACATCCCAAAAGAACTGGCTAATCCAGTTACCCCCAAAACAGTTGCCAGTCCTAAGACGATGGGCATATTCCAGGTTTCGGGGCGATTGGCGGGACGGGTGTTATCGTAGGCAATGGAAATAATCGCACCATCATTCAACAATGCCAGCAGCACAATCATGATGGCAGTGACGGGATAGAAGTTGTAGACCACAATGGAAAGGGTCATGAACAACAAAACCCGGATGGTTTCAGTAATCCGGTAAATCGCGTAGTTGTTCATCCGCTGAAAGATGCGGCGGCTTTCTTGAATCGCCTCTACGATTACAGAAAGTCCAGGTGTAAGCAAAACAATATCGGCAGCCGCACGGGCAGCATCGGTGGCTCCAGAAACCGCAATTCCGGCATCAGCTTTTTTGAGGGCGGGGGCATCATTAACGCCATCGCCAGCCATGCCCACGAGATGCCCGCGTTGCTGCAAGACATCGACGATATGGTATTTGTGTTCCGGGAAGACTTGAGCAAATCCGGCGGCGGCTTCGATCGCATCGCTAACTTGTCCAGTTTCGTGGGGTGCGGCTGCTTCTAGCAAACTGGCATCGAGGATGTCTCCCTTTAGTCCTAGTTGATGAGCAGTTTCACGGGCGATCGCCTGTTGATCTCCCGTTAACATTTTTAGGTCAATTCCCAGCTTTTTCACTGCCTGAATCATCAGTTGGGAGTCGCTGCGGGGTGGATCGAATAGCGGTAGTACGCCCAAAAATTGCCAGTTTTCGCCATCGTCAGTCCGGGCAACCCCCAGGGAACGAAATCCGCGTTTGGCAAAACCTGCGATCGCTTGATCCACTTGCGGCTGCACCTGAGCGACATTTTTTGAGAGCGCCAAAATCACTTGGGGCGCACCTTTTGTCACCTTAAAGCCACCATCAGCACTTTCAACGGTGGCTTCGGTACGTTTTCCCACGGGATCAAAGGGCTGGAAGTGGACAATTTTGTAAGCATCTAAAGATTGATCTGGCTTCAAACCAGCGATAATTGCGAGATCGATCGGGTCTTTGTTTTCATCGCGAGAAGCCAAGGCGGCGTTGAGAATCAGCGATTCTGGAGCCGTATTCTCCATGCAGAAAGGCTCTCCCAAGGTTAACTGGTTGAGAGTTAAAGTACCCGTTTTGTCGGAACAGAGAATGTCAATGCCAGCCATCTCTTCAATAGCCGCCAGCCGACTGACGATCGCTTCCTTTTTCGCCAGTTTTTGCGCTCCTACAGCCATCGTCACTGACAGCACCGTTGGCATTGCTACGGGAATGGAGGCAACCGTCAGCACCAGTAAAAACCGCAGGGTAGTTAACCAAGGATCGCCCCGAAACAGCGTTACTACCAGCACCACTACCACCAGCACTAAGGCAATTACAATCAGGTAATCGCCGATTTTTAATACTGCTCGTTGAAAGTGGCTGACTGTCTCGGCAGACTCTACCAGGTGGGCGGTTTTACCCATGTAAGTATTAATTCCCGTGGCATAGACAATGCCATCCAATTCTCCTTGCTTGAGGATCGAACTGGAGTAAAGCACACTTCCGACTTGGCATTCTACGGGTAGTGATTCCCCCGTCAATGCCGATTGGTCAACTTGTGCCGGATCGCCTGACAAAAACCGCACATCTGCTGGGACAATATCGCCCAGACGCAACCGGATCAGGTCGCCTGGAACCAGTTCGCGGGCAGGGATCTGCGTCCAGGTGTTGTCTCGTTTCACCCGTGCCTGGAGTGCTAATTTTGCCTTGAGAGCGGCGATCGCATTCCCTGCTTGAAATTCTTCCCAAAAACCCACTACTCCGTTGCCGATTAGGAGTACCAAAATGATCCCAAAATTTACCCAGTCTCCAACTATTGCCGAAAGAATCACCGCTGCCTCAATCATCCAGGCGATCGGCCCCCAAAAGTGCGACAGGAATTGCATTATTGGGCTGACGGTTGTTTCGGGTAACTCGTTGTAGCCACTTTTGATTGTCGTTGCAGTGCCTCTTTTTTGCTCAATCCCTGATAGGAAGTAGTCAGTTGCTTTTGTAGGTCTTCTAACGATAGATGCGAAAGCGTTTCTCGATCGGTAGGTACAGTCATGATATGGCTCCTCTACTTGTAAATCACAAGCTATTCAAGATAAGACGAGAACAATATTGAAAGCGCAAAACTCCCGATAAATGTCAAGATAGACCAATTTGTATCTTGAGTTTGATGGGCTTCAGGAATAATTTCTTCAGCGATCGCCACCATCAAAGTGCCTGTTGTAAATGCAAGCACAACTAGCTTGGGAAGCTCGGCTTGTCCGCGCAATCCCCAATAGCCCAGCGTCGCGCCCAGCCAAACAGGAATAATAAATGCAGCAAGTAACAAAAATCGCTTTGTTCGCGGCATCTTTTGACTTTTAAACGCTGCATTAGTGACAAATCCTTCTGGAATGTGAGCCACAACTCTCCCCGATGCCAGCACTACTCCTAAATGAGGCGAGATCGTCAGACTGGTGCCAATCATTAATCCATCGCCAAATAAGTCGATCGCAATGCTCAGAAAAATCGCCAAACTCACAGTATTGACATCGATGCCACGCAGTCGATTTTTGCTTAAGTTGAGAAGTTGATTAACCCATACAAAAAAAGCTCCACCTAAAAACAATGCTAGAATAGTTGCCCAAACAGGTTTAGCGATAACAACTTTTGGTATCAGTTCGGTAGATGCGATCGCAAGCAGTACGCCAGCAGCAGCGTGCAGTGCAAGTCCTAATGTTTTTTTTGATGTCGGTAAGGCTTCAGCAATCATTGCGCCAATGAAGTTACTGACAACGGGCAAAGCTGATAGTGTGAGAGCAAATAGAAATTCCTGCATAAATCAGGCTCCGCTAGTCGTAACAGACTCTTTGATTTTTGAGCAGTCTACCGATAGATTGCATCATCGATTGTGGCTCGGAAAAATTCCTAAAAGTTTCCATTGCATTGCACCTACACCGTCTATAATCCGATCCGAACCCACAATTGGCAAACCATTCATCCATGCCGTAGCGCTCCAAATCAGTCCATGCTCCCAGCAAATAACTTGCTCTGCTTTGAATGGAATCCAATTCTTTAATTTGATTTCGCCGTGCATCTGCAATCTCACCGCAGAGGCGATTTTGGTTTTGGGTGCGATCGCGTGTTCGAGATATCGTCTTGCTGCTTCTGGCAGGTGAGAGAGTTCATCTGAGAGGAATACGCGATCGTTAGATATCGCTGACTCCCATAGCATATTGAGAGAAATCTGTTTAGTCTGATGGACAATTTCGCTGACTCGTTGTAACCCCTTTTTTAGATAAATCATTATAAATTTCAGTCAAAATCAAGTCTTCTAGTTTGAATGTGATACTGGTATTTCGGCGCTGACAGCATTGCTTCAATATCAGGATTTGCCCATTCTGCTGCTATTTTCAGAAAATCAGGATCGTCATTGACACAATCGAGCCGCGTGTAAGTCACAGTTGGATACTTACGCTGCAAAGATTGAATTACATCATCCACATCGAGAATGGTTTCAAAATTCTCAGTTGCCCAGCCGAGGGGTTTAAACAGAATGGTTTTAGCACCTGCTTCGATCAGACTTTTCGCAGCTTGTTTCAGATTGGGCTGTGACCAATTCATGAAAGGCGTGTCATGATTTATCCAACCGATCGAGATGAGGGGATATTGATGCTGCAACTGTGCTTGTACGCGATTGTAAAGAACTTGTCCATCAATCACTCCAGTTAACAGTCCTTTCGCTTTTTCCGGGCCACCGTGAACTGTTAATATAATTCCAATCTGAGACTCAAAAAAGCCACTTGCGAGGGGCTGATTCAGACTTTCCTTAATCTGACTTACCATCAAATCAATGTAGCTAGGTTCAGTCGCAAAGGCTGGAATATATCGAATTTTCTTAAATGGAGAATCTTGAGACTCATTCTGAGCTGATTTTGCTGCAATCACTTCATTGACTTGTTCTACAGCTATTTTGCTCGTGAATGCAGAATCGACTACAAGCAAAGGATAAATCAGCAAATTCTGAAAGCCTTGGTCAATGATATCTGCTACAACTTCTTGCACAAATGGCTGACAGAAATAAAAGCCTTTGAACACTTGCACGCGATTTCCCCATTTGTCTTGTAACTGTTCCTCAATACCTAGACGTTGTTTTTCAAAAATCTTATTTTCAGGTGACATGAAACGATCGTGTTTCACTCCAAAATTGTATAAATCTTGAAGTGTGAGAAACCAACCAGCAAGAGGATATAGCCAGTCTGGAATCGACACAAACTGAGCTGCAATGTACTTAGTTGCAGCTTGGTTATAACGACTCAGATCCCGGTAAGATTCTACTTCACCATACCCTGCAAGCAATACTGCAACGCGATTTTCTTGTAGCAGCGTTTCGCTATTGTCGTTAAGTGGCGCGACGGGCTGCGTCGCTTGAGATGGATGAGTAATCATTTTATTCCTGGGTTGAATAGGCGAATTCATTAAATAATCGATCGCACCACTCCACCTTCGACTCGCAAGGCGGCACCATTAATTGCAGAAGCTAGAGGACTAGCAACAAACGCAACTAACGCAGCAACTTCAGACGTTGAAGCAAACCGCTGAATCAGTGAAGATGGACGAGTATTGGTAAAAAATTCTTTCTCAACTTGTTCGGCTGAAATATTTTGCTCTTTGGCGAGTCCCTCAATGAAAGTTTCCACTCCTTCGGAACGGGTTGGCCCTGGCAATACTGTATTTACCGTGACACGACTGCCTGCCGTTGTTTCAGCTAAACCACGACTCACGGCTATTTGTGCAGTCTTGGTAACGCCATAGTGAATCATTTCAACGGGAATATTCAAGCCAGATTCACTAGAGATGAAAATAATTCGTCCCCAATCTTTTTTTAGCATCAAAGGTAAGTAATGACGGGAGAGCCGTACACCGCTCATCACATTTACTTCCAGAAAGTTCATCCACTCCTCATCGGAGATATCTTCAAATGCTTTAGCGCCATAAATTCCTAAGTTGTTGACTAAAATGTTGACTTCTGGTACTTGTTGAAACAACAATTTAACTCCTGCTTGCGTTCCCAAATCGGCAGCAATTCCCTGAAGTTTGGCATTGGGGACACTTTGCTGAATGCTTTTGAGGGCATCGTTTACGCGCTCTTGCGTTCTGCCATTGACTATGACTGTTGCTCCTTCCTGGGCAAGTGTCGTGGCGATCGCGAGTCCAATTCCGGCGGTGGAACCGCTGACCAATGCAATCCGATCTGATAGTTGGAGATCCATACTTTCTTAAACCCAATTAATGTATAAGCGATCTAGGGTTTCAACCTGCTCAAATTAATGAAGCAAGTACCCACTCAATTAGCGGCTACCTAATCCAATTTTACCACCATTTTACCCACATTTTTGCCTTCAAAAAGACCGATGAAAGCGTCCACCGCTCGATCGATTCCTGTCACCACTGTTTCCTGGTTCTTCAGTTTGCCAGCTTGGAAATAGCCGCCCACTTCCTGTTCAAATTCACTCTGGCGATCGACCCAATCTCTAACGATTAGCCCTTTCATCGTCAACCGTTTGCCAATCATATTAAATAGATTGGAAGGGCCCGGCTGCGGTTTTTCATCGTTATAACCGGAGATGCTGCCACAAGCGATAATTCGGCCGTGCACGCGCAATGCCGAAAGCGCCGCTTCCAGGGTTTCGCCTCCGACGTTATCGAAATAGACATCAATTCCGTCCGGTGCTGCTTGGTTTAGTTGTTCGAGAATAGGGCCGGCCTTGTAATCGAAGGCGACATCAAATCCGCATTCTTCCCGCAGAAATTTGATTTTTTCCATTGAACCGGCTGAGCCGATGACATGGCATCCGCGCAATGAAGCCAGTTGTCCGGCGACATTTCCCACCGCACCTGCGGCTCCCGAAACAAAAATAACATCGCCGGCTTTGACCTCTACCAAATTCAATCCAACCCAAGCAGTCATACCCGTCATACCGAGGGCACCGAGGTAAACCGAGGGGGGTTGAATATCGCGGCTGACCTGATGTAAATCTTTTGGTGCAGCTATGAAGTATTCACGCCAGCCATAGTTAGAAGTGACAACATCACCCGACTTGAATTCCTGGGCGCGGGACTCGATGACCTCGCCGACTGCACCGCCTTCGAGCGTTTTGCCCAACTCGAAGGGCGGAACATAGGATTTCCCCTCGTTCATGCGACCGCGCATATACGGATCTACCGAAAGGTAGAGATTGCGAACGAGCACTTGTCCGTCTTGCAGCGGCTTGATTGCGGTTTGGGCGATCGCAAAGTTATCTGCGGTTGGGATTCCGTTGGGGCGGGAGACTAGGTGAATTTCGCGGCTCATGATATCTGTCATAATTTTATCCTAAATTACCGTCAAAACTGATTTAAAATGAGATGGAATAACTTCTCAAGAACAGGCAAAATGCCTATTCCCAAAAAGTTAATTTGATTGTGAGCCGTTGCTTCTAGCCAGCTCATAAAAGGCTTATTTCAAATGGTGCAAAACTCATTTAAACGCTTTCTATTCCGTAGTTTTGCCGTCGAAGTGTTCCCGATCGGCATCCGCGTCGCTGCGGTTGCGGTGGACTACGCCGTCCCGATGATTCGGTGGCGAATAGATCGTGTAGAGCCTCATCAACATATCGCCGGTATTGATGATGTTGTGCTTCGTTCCAGCGGGTACGATTACCGCAAAGCCCGAGCTAATAGGCGATCGCACGTCATCAAGAACTGCCTCACCTCTTCCCTCCTCTACACGAAAGAACTGGTCGAGCTTATGGACTTCCGCGCCGATCTCTTCCCCAGGTTTTAAGGCCATAACGACAAGCTGGGAATACTTTGCTGTGTAAAGGACTCGGCGAAAATCCTCATTTTTGATCGCGATACTCTCGATGTGTTGCACAAAACCTTTCATGGTGACTCCTTTAATTACTGCGATCTACGCAATTTCGATCGTGTCTTCGTTTTCGCTGTTTCATCATGTTCTTTGATTCTCAAATTACTGAAGTGTCGGACGGACGATCATTTCATTCACATCAACATCACTGGGCTGCTCGATCGCAAAGGCGATCGCACGAGCAATAGAATCTGCATCAATCGCTATTTTATAAAATGCGTTCATTCTGGCTGCTGTATCTTCATCGGTAATCATGGTGGTCAATTCAGTAGCAACGGCTCCTGGTGAGATATTAGTCGAACGGATTTCGCCGTTTGACTCTAGCCGCAACCCTTCAGAGATCGCTCGCACTGCGTACTTAGTAGCACAGTAGACCGCTGACCCCGGAAACACTTTATGTCCGGCCAGACGATAAATTAATGACGTGACCCGACTTTTGCTGACACATAATCGGCAATACGGCAGCAATCGCATAGAGAACGCCCTTGATGTTGACATCGATCATCCGATCCCATTCTTCCACCTTTACTTGGTCGAGGGCAGAGAGTGGCATCAAGCCGGCATTATTGATGAGTACGTCGATCCGGCTGTATGTACTCAAAGTTTTTTGCGCCAATGCTTCCACCTGTGCGCGATCGGTCACATCCGTCACTTGGTAGGTTGCAGTCCACCCCGATCGGGCGATCGCGTCAACCAATTCTTTGAGCCGATCTTCGCGGCGGGCAGCTAACATCAGTTTGGCTCCACTAGCAGCAAGTCGCTGTGCTGTCGCCTCACCTAATCCACTGCTGGCTCCGGTGATAATTACCACTTTGTTTTGAATTTCAGACATATTGACTGCTGCGGGTTATTGAGTGTGGGTCATAAAACATTGGATGCTGAAATCAGTTAAACTCAGCATTATTCAATCAGCTCAACTAGCTTGTAGCTTAATCAATGTTTGTGCACCAGCAGCGTCACTAATCCGAACCGCCATGATCACGCCGTTTGAGTCCTGTCCCGTCAAGACTTCAGTTGGTGAATCGATCGTGTGAGCATAAGTCACCTCATCTTTACCCACTTCAATCACCAAATCATCCCCCTTGCCAGGGCGATCGTAAACCATCGCATGAAGAGGTGCGTCCTGAATCAGTTCTGCATCACCGAGTTCTGAATTGATGATTTCGATGGAAATATGCCGTCCGCGATTACCATCTGAAAACTGATCGAAAAATTCACCCCATCGCTCGCGCGGCACAGATTTGTTGATGTCAATTTTATTTGTCATTATGACTCCTTGTGAAAAAATCTTAAAAAGAAAAAGAACTATAAAATAGTTACTAAGTTTCACTACCTTATTGCTGTTAGTTCAAAGCCTTAAACAGCCACAGACATATTGATTTCATGGCTAATTCTCTCTAGTCTCTGCTTCGCCTGACTGACATCATCCTCGCTGCCTGTAACAAGGATCGTGAACTCCCCTGCTTGGATTTTAGTCTCGTACTTCAGTACCTCGTTCTTCGGGATTCCTAACCCTCCCAAGGCACCCGCTAGTCCTCCTACAGCAGCAGCACCAGCGCCACCAACAAGCGTTCCTTCCAACCAACCTGCCAACACTCCAGCAACAGGGCCAGCAATGATGAGCGGAGCCATTCCGGGAATAAACAGCACTCCAGCCCCTGCTAAAATGCCAAATAAACCTCCCACGAAGCTACCCCAATAACCACCTCCTGCGGCTCCAGCTTTCGCTGTATCTTTCCAGGTTAGAAATCCGCGCACATTTTCAGTAGTCTGGTAGTCTTTGCCAATGATCGAGAGCTTTTCCATATCGAAGCCTTCTTTTTGCAACTCCAATACAACCCTTTCTGCTTCTGCATGGGAGGGGAAAGAAGCAACAATCGTATGTGTATATGCCATGAGTTTGTTTCCTTGGTTGTAATTTGTCCGCACGATGGACAAGTTTGTTAATTCGGAGGTGATTGTATGCAACAGTCCTTGCATACCAACTTTGACTGTAATAAAACAATCTGAGGAACTTATGAGGAGTTAAAAGAGGTTATTCATCAAGTGTTTCGTTCATACAAAGCTGGCGCTGCACTAAAGCGTCAGCTTGTCAAAAATGTCACGTAGGACTTGTGCAGAATGAATGAGTTGCTGTTGCTCCGTGTCGTTAAGGGTGAGGTTGACAGTTTTAATGACACCTTTTTCATTGACAACAGAGGGTAGACTGAGACATACATCGTGAATGCCGTAGAACCCATTTACAAGGTTGCTAACCGGAAGGATGCGTTCCTGACCGTGAAGAATGGTCTTGACTATTTCGGTCGTTGCCAGCCCGATCGCATAGGAAGTGCACCCCTTGAGTTTGATGATTTCGTAGGCAGCGTTCTTGACTTGCTCAAAAATCTCATTTAGATTGGCGTTGTCTGGCGATGGGCTACCCTGCTCATTATAGAGAGGCATTCCGGCAACATTCACCTTGCTCCAGACCGGTACTTCACTGTCGCCATGTTCGCCAATGATGTAAGCATGAACGCTTCGTGGATCAATTCCCATCTTCTCTGCCAGCAGGGTACGGAAACGGGCAGAGTCAAGAACTGTTCCAGAGCCTATTACCCTGGCCGCAGGAAATCCAGAGAGTTTAAGGGTCACGTATGTCATTATGTCTACTGGATTACTCACAACCAGTAGGGTGGCATTGGGACAATATTTGATCACATCTGCAATCAAGCTTTTAAAGATGACAACGTTACGCTCAACCAGATCCAGTCTGCTCTCTCCCGGCTTCTGGCTAGCTCCAGCCGTGATAATAACCAGGTCTGCATCCTGCCCTGCATCGGTAACGGTTCCAGCTTTGATATTGACAGAACCGATAAAGGGAGTGCCATGTATCAGATCCATGACTTCTCCCTGAAGCCGCTCTGTCTGAATATCCTGAAGAACCAACTCATCAAAGCAGTTCTGGATAATCATTGAGTAGGCACACGCCATTCCCACCTGCCCGGCACCAATAATGACACCTTTGCGACGACGGATACTGACTTTAGCTTCAACACTGGGATTGGGCGTAAATAGCGTTTCAAACATAGATATTTCCCACGTAGGATGCTTTGGATGGGTAGTGACCGACCATGGAGTTTTCGTCGAGGTTGACGATCGCGTTCTGTTGTGAAAATCTTGACTATGCTATTGGTAGCGCAAAAAGTTCACCAATAGAGCCTGATTTACCGAGTGGTTAGTCCTATTTGACTGTAATAAAACAATCTGAGGAACTTATAAGGAGTTAAGAAAAGTTTGAGTTGAGAATTTTAATAATGAATTAAGCCTTCGTTTGTTTGAGAATAGCCCTACAGTCTTCCGTAGAAAAAATACAAGCACACCCAGCAACTTTAGACTGATGCAAGGCTTCGGATGCGGCTTGATAAAGAGAATGCAAATCCGTGCCATCATCTGGATATTGAGCAATGCCAGCGCTAAATGTGATCCGAAATTGAGTTTGATCGGGAGCAACAAATTTTCTGTGGTGGAGCGTTGCTAATAATTGAGTGAGTCTTTGAATACCATCTGCCTTAATCATGCTAGATAAGGCAACCACAAATTCATCGCTCTCCCAGCGAGCAACGACTGCATTTTGCCTAAAAGTTTGCCGGAGCAATTGTCCCCACTGACGCATCACCATGTCGCCAGTATTGTACCCGTGACAATCGTTGATCTGTTTGAGATTGTCTATGTCCAGAACTGCTAGACAGAGCGGCTGCTCCTGTTGATTTGCTGCAAGTTGAAGGTATTTGTTTAAGTCTTGGGTTGACTTATTGCGGTTAGAGAGTTTGGTCAAATAATCTGTCTCAGCAGCATTCTGAAGGAGTTTGATCCGTTCTAGGCGATTGATGATGCGACTGACCAATTCTGGCCCTACGATCGGCTTGCTCACAAAGTCATCTGCACCCACTGAAAACATTTGATTGACGATCGCAGCATCGGTATGCGCCGTCAAAAAAATGATCGGCAAGCGCCCCCAGCGCGAATTGTTGCGGATAATTTTGCAAAGCTCAACGCCGCTCACAGCAGGCATTTTCACATCTAAAATTAGCAGATGCGGCGAGCAGGATTTCAACGTTTCCCAAAATTGTTGAGGATTGTTCAGCGTTGTTACGCTCAATCCCCAGGGTTCTAGAAACTCCTTTAGAGTTGCAAGAATCTGGGGATCAGCATCGACGACCATCACTCGTTGCTTTGCTGTCTTTGCTTGTTGTGCCGCTTGTGCGATCGCTTTCAGCACTTGAGCCGGGGGCAAGGGTTTGTGTAAAAAACTATGTCCGCCGAGTTGGGCAACTTCTAGGCGATCGGTTAATTGATCGTGACTGGTTAAAACTAGAACTGGCACAGAAGGAGTTTGATGACTGAGCTTTGCCAGCAGCCTTAAACTCTCTGTTGTGGGATGAGTAATATCGGGATCGAGTAGCACAACGGTAGGCGTATCCTGCTCAATTTTCGTTTCGGCTTCGGAAAGTGTCGTTGCGATCGCGCTCCGAAATCCCCAGTCCACCGCTTCATTCATCAACTGTTGGGCCAGTTGGCGATCGGGATCGACGATCAATAACAAAGGACGCTCATCCGCAAACAGAGACTCTTCCGGCTCGATTCGTTCTGTAGTTAAGTCGTTTGAGGCGCGATCAATTTCTTGACGCTTGGATAAGGCGCTGAGGGTTTGTTGTTGAATCGGTTGAGTCGCTTCATTAGACGTGAGTTGAGCCGTCTTGGTTGAATCAGCGATTGGTTTAAGCCGATAACCCAGTCCATAAACCGTTTCAATCAAATCTCTGGGAGCGCCGACCCCTCTAGATTTCTGCCGTAGCCCCTTAATATGAGTTCTCACAGCATCTTCGCTAGGAGTCTCTCCATACGCCCAGATTTGATCCAAAATTACGCTGTAGGTAAAGACTTGACGACTATTCCGCAAAAACAACTCTAGGATCGAAAACTCCTTGGGACTTAAGGATAGAAGTTGCCCTGCGTAAGTAACTTCACGACTTGTCGGATCGAGCCGCAAACTACCCTTCTCCAGCACAGATTGAAAAGCCGTGCCTCCGCGACGCAGCAAGGCTCGAATTCGAGCAATCAATACCTCCTGATCGAGCGGTTTCACCATGTACCCATCAGCACCTGCATCTAGCCCGATCGCTTGATCGTGACCACTGCCTCGCCCTGTTACCACCAGAATTGGCATTTTATAGTCGTGGGCTCTGACTCTACGACAGAGACTTATTCCGTCTAAACGAGGGAGCGTAATATCTATCAGTAGTAAATCATAGTTATAAACAACAATCAGTTCCCAAGCTGCCTCACCATCGTTAGCAACTTCAACCACGTAATTTTGGTTGGAGAGCATATAAGTAAGTAGGTCGGCAATTGCCTCATCATCTTCTACCACCAAAATTTTCATCAGTCTAACTCCTTTACAGGCTGGTTGTGGTGTCAGGTGGTCGGAATCCTCCAATAATAATGGGAAATAATGAAATCAGGATGAAATGAATTGCTCATCGCCAAAAATCTGGAAAAATCTTCCTAAAGACGTAAACCTTGAATCGCTCATAGGTTTCTCATAGTCTGAGCCTAGCTTGAGAGATATAAGAACTTAGTCATCCCCTAACCAAGGTG
The DNA here is from genome assembly GCF_036700785.1 of Microcoleus sp. S28C3. Lineage (NCBI taxonomy): Bacteria > Bacillati > Cyanobacteriota > Cyanophyceae > Oscillatoriales > Microcoleaceae > Microcoleus > Microcoleus sp. S28C3. Next base: position 144,709 of record NZ_JAUBPO010000002.1, read on the forward strand.
AAGGGCATAACAATCTGTTCTTCGTTGTGTTGATTCTTTAGGAGCTTAAAACTATGACTACTACTACTACTAAATCTCATCAATCTCTGCTAGAAACCTGCATTCAGAATTGCCTCGACTGTCTTCGTGAGTGTGAGCAATGCGGAACCGCTTGCTTAACCAGTGACATGGTGCAGATGATGGCTCAATGTATTAAGCTATGCCGCGATTGCGCTGATACCTGTGCTCTCTGCGCTCGGTTCATGGCTCGTAATTCTGACCTGCACGCTCAAATGTGTGCGGTTTGTGCAGAAGCGTGCGATCGCTGTGCGACTGAGTGTGAGAAGCACGACCACGAGCCGTGTAAGAAGTGCGCTCAAGCCTGCCGTCGTTGTGCTGAATCTTGCCGTCAGATGGCTAAAGCAACGGCATAAACCCATTTAATTTACCGCATTGCCTTGTTGCATCAGTGAGCGCGTCTTGCTTTGCAGCAGCCAGTATTGAAACCTAGTTATTCTTCAAATCAGGTGGAGTTATGAATAAGAAGTTTTTGGTGTACAGCTTAGTCGGGTTACTTAGTAGTGGTGCTATTACTGGATTTGTCGGCGTTACTTAATCAGGGTATGAAAAAAATAATTTAAAAATTCAGAAGCTTTGTGATACTGGTTTCTATGATTTGCATATTTAGCCTTTCATACCGTAAATCAGCAACGCCCCCGCATGGATAGTTGCAAGCTACCTTAACGCTCCTCAATCAAACTGATTGTATTCTTGAGCGATCGCCTCTCAACACCAAAACTCACCCAGCGCCATCACCGCAGGCAGTTTCAGGAGTTTCAGGATTTCCAGAGCGATCGCCCGCAACTCCCCCGGCTCACCCTGCGAGATATCTAATCTAAAATCTAAAAATCGCAAAACGGGCGATCGACTTGATGCGGTAGCTCGATCGCCCATCACTTATTTCCGGTTTGCCAGTGGATAAACCGTGCTTTAGGTTGACTTTCCTTGACTTATTTTGATTTTCTTGGTTTAGGTTAATTTTTCTTCAGTTTCCTGACAGCCAAAGGCGATCGCCGTCCTTGTCCGGGTAATATGTCAAGTCAAGTTGCTTCTCATCTGCGAAATAGCTTGATTCAACCCCTCGCTGTGAATCCAGCCTACGAAGCCACCGTAAATCATTTTGCCATCGGGATCGGCTAAAAAAATGTGGTCAACACCGAGGGGGTTTTTCCAAGCCCTGACCGCTGTTCCATCCCTAAGTCTCATAATCGGATTGGAACTGTTAAAATCCCTGTGATGTGCTGGTGTCATTCCTGGGACAGCTTGTGAACTACTCCCGACGCTGATGCTACGCATACAGCGCAGGCTGGGAGCATCCCGGTTTTGCAAAAGCCTCAAATAGCCAAGAGATCGTTGAGGTAAGCACAACGAAGTTTTAGCATTTGATTGACATTTTTTTTCAACCATTGAGCTCCCGAAATTTTCAACCTTCTATCTATTTGTTTAACAGTCGATTCCACCGCTCCCGAGCCTATGGAACAAATCTTGTCTGATGATAATTGCTCATAGTTAACAATTCGAGAGCGATGCTTTTCTAGATACTTGCAAAAGTTTTTAGCGGGTTTTTTGCGACAATATTTAAATAAATTTATGGTAGGTTCGACCCGACCTTGCCACAAAAATTCTTTGGCTTTGGCTAGAGATTTCAACGACCCTCCCACTTTATATAAATTTTCCATTAAATGATACCAATCTAAAATTTCGCGTCTGGTTTTACCAGGATTTAACTGGCTCATAATATTCCATATTCCATCATGTCCATCACCCAAACAAGTTAATATATCGGCTAATGGCTGATGGTTTATATAGTTAATTAACTCTTCATTCTCTTGATAAAAAGCCCCATAATAACTTTCATGTAACCGCACTGCCTTATAATCTTGCCAATGAGACCCTTCTCCTAAATTCCCTCTCAGACGGACTTTCCCTCCATCTATGCTTGTTTCTTTCACCTCTATTTTGGCATGAGGTTCTGACCATTCTTGTTTTTCTACCAATCGGTGTAAACAAGTGTGACCAATCTTTACTCCTGTCTGAACTTCCATTTCTTGGGCAGCCTTGAAGTAGGAAAGATTAGCTATTTGACGGAGACAGCATTTTTCAAATAATGGAGATAATCGAGTAGATTTCTTGAACTCTAATTTTTCGGCCTGTTTTTCAGTAATTATTAGTTCACCAATACAGCTTTTTACGCTCGCTGGGGTCGTCCTTGTTCTGTTCCTGTTGCTTCTTTGATAAAAAAAAACCGATTTGTGGACCCACTTTTTCAAGCCATTGTTGCCTGAGATGTTTTTCAATATTTTCCAGACTGGTCAGTTCACTTGGCGGTGTATTGTTATACAAAATTTTAGCAATTTCTGCCGAAAAGAATTGCAACTGCTCTAGTTCTTCATGGGTCATGGCTCTTTTTCTCGACTTTTTTTGACACTTTTATTGATTTTAACTATTTTACACTTATTCGGATATTTACAAAACCGGGATGCTCCCGCGCAGGCTTCTCTAGACCTTTCGGCTTTCGAGCTTTTTTGAGTGAGGCGAGTCCCAACCCCACTTTTTTGATCAGCACTAAGCGAGTTTGTATCGCGTGGCATTTGGTTCCCACAATAAGAACAGGAATGCCACCGATCTGACAGCTCTTTCGGTACTCGGTTCAGGCAGATACAGCAATGCTGACTGGTGCCAGTTGGGTTTACCTTAATCGTTTGCTTCCCAGCTTTTTCAGCTTTGAAAGGTAGGATTTGGTTGACAAACTGACCGATTCCAGCATCAGCAAAAGACTTGTTCAGTCCTGACTTTGCGGCTTGACCATTGGGTAAAAACGTTCCATCTGTATCCTGTTTTGGCTTGCAGCGCTTCATCATATTGGCGACGTTTAGATCCTCGGTGAAGATCACATCAGCCTTTGAAAGTAGAAGGTTAGCCGTTTCACAATGAAACTGATAGCGCTGTCTTGCTATCTTCTGATGAAGCCTTGCAATCCGCTGATGCAATCGCGCTCCTGCAACGCTACCCTTTGGGCGCAACTCTCTCTTCTGTTGCAGCAAGGCAAGCTTCGATTCAGCCGCTCTCAGGTGACGAGGATAGTCGATTAAATCTCCTTCCGAGTCTGCAACAAAGTACTCTAGCCCCATATCAATTCCAATCGAGTTATCCCAGTTGGGAACAACATCAACCGTCAGGGGGAACGCATCTTATTGAACACTGTTGATCAGTGGTGAGTATATTTTGAGATAAATTCACCATTCTTAGAAGCTACAGACAGGCTTTGTAATGACTTTAGTAAGAAAACAGTAACTAATTAATGGTGGTTTTTACGCTTCTGCTAATTTTGAGACAATAAAACTATTACAACCACTGTTTCCAAGTTGTATAAGAGTTAATAATGAGTTATTCGTGAGAATTTAGTTAACTGCAATAGCGAGGATCTTGGTCAAATAGTCATCATCCCACCCGGCTCGAAGTCGCTTATTTTTGGCTCCAGTTTTTGAATTTTTCTCTTGATTCAAAAGATTGAGCGAGATGTGTCTAAGAATAGCAAAATTTTGCGGAGCATTATCTTTTCTAATCCGACACTCATCTTCACGAAAACCCACATCTAATACCCAATGTAAAGAATTTTCAATTCCCCAATGGCTGCGGACTGATTCACCAAGTTTTTGAGCATCATTTGGTAAACTACTAATGTAATAACGAGTTTCAATAGTTGTTTTTTCCTTCACTATTCTCACGGATTCTATCATACCTATACTCTGAAATTTCTCCCATTGATTGTCGGGGTCAATCAGCTCTTTGATGTCACTTAACATTAAGTGATGTCGAATTTCTGAGCGACCGTGCTTACTCTCTTTATTCGTCGAATAAGCTGTATGTGTAAATCCCGAAAATCCTTGTCTAATTGCTTGTTTAAACAACTCTTCTACTCTGGCATACAGGGAGGGTTGGTTCTTTTTTAAGGTGATTACATAATCTCCTTCTTGTTCGACAATTGACTTCACAATTGACCTCTGACAGCCCATAGCATCAATCGTGACAATGCTTCCATTTAATTCTAATACTTTGAGTAAAGCCGGAATAGATGTGATTTCATTAGACTTTTTATCAACCTTAACTTGTCCTAAAACTAATCTTTGACTCGTCGCCCAAGCACTGACCATATGAATTGCTTTCTTATCTCCTCCCCGATCGTAAGAATGGCGAAGAGTTTTGCCATCAATTGCGATTATTTCTCCGGGTTTGAAGCAACTAATAGATTGAATCCAACTCAAAAAACATTTCTGAAATTGCTCCGGTTTGAGCCGCGAAAATACTCGCGCAATTGTATCATGTGAAGGTATGCCATTCGGCAATTCTAAAATTTTCTTTAACCATTCGTATTTAGCTCGCCCGTAACTTTCAATATCCACCCATGTATCAGCACCACAAATCACGGCACAAATTGAGAGGGTGATAATATCAATTAATTGATGATGTTTCGTCCGCTCAATTCTTGGATCTTCTAAGTCGGAAAAATGGTCGGCGATGGTAAATTTAGGTTGAAGTTTCATACAGGTAAACCCTAATTAAATGTTTTGTAGTTACTCAATAATTCTTCTCCAATACACCAGATTCTGTTAACATGAAATTTAGATGCGTTCGCCCTGGGGGAGGTACTTAGCAAGACTTCAAAAAATTTAAGCCGAAATAAAGCACAAACTCGTTCGGATTTGATATTAAACCACAAAAAGTTAAGGGATTAAGCGCGAGAAGATATCCCCTAACGGGAGAAGTTGAAAACAATTAGCTTCTCAAAGGTTATGGACTCTAACACGACTTTAATTGGCTTCTCAAATACTTGCTCTAAACCTGACAACGCTCCCCCCAGTGAAGTCAAAGAAGTGGTAGCGGTAATTTTTCCTTTTCTCACTCCGCCTCCTTTCGCTCAACTTCCCTTTAAAGTAGGCGATATCGTCAAATCTGGCAACCATTACGGCACGATAACAGCCCTCCATCAAACCGATAGACCTGTAATAATTACTTGGGATGCTAGTAACAACGAAGATAGTTTTTCCTGGAATTATACCTTAGATGAAATTCGGGTGCTTAAAATATCCCTTGTGCCTCTGTTTATTCCTCAAAAAACTACTGGAGAACTTCCTGCTTGCACAACAATTGTACTAGCTAATTCGCAACGACTACAATTCAGTAACACCACTACTTTCCAAGTAGAATCGCTCACTGAACATCACATTCTCATATTTACTCTTGACCACTATTATCTCTTTCCCATCAACTTGTTCCCTGGCTACCCGACAAGTTGTGCCATAGATGTTTTTACACCCGAACAATTAGAAGCCAGTCGCTTTTTGTCTTTCAATGACCTAAAAATTAGGGCTAAGACCCATTTATTTTTTGAAGTCCCCGACAATTTCTTAGAAATTGTCCTACCAATTCAAAAGCAGCAAATCAAAGAGAAATTGACTAAACAATTGAGTACAGAAAGTTATCACATTCTCGACTTTGATATTGCTTGGGAAGAAGCCTGGCAATATTGCCTTAAACATTTAGCTAAGAAACATGGATGGAGTGGTTTTCGAGAGGGCGATTGCCTCGAACAACGCCGAAATCAAGTGGAACAAAGGGGAATAGTTATTAGTTTAAATATTCAGGCACTACGCCCATTTCAAATTCAATGGGACAGTGGAGAAATTCAAAGCTACAGCTTGACTGAACTCAAAAGTTTAGGCATTACTCATATCCCAACTCTTATTAAATTATCGCCCAATGTTGCTTACCAAGTTAGCGAAGACGGCTCTTACTTTAAAGCTTGGCTTGGTTTCCGTACTAAAGCGTTAGCTAAGGCTTGGCTAATAGTTATTAAAAAGCTAGTTGGTCGCCTTAGCTACCTAATTGATTGCCAAATTCCAGAACTTCAACATACAGGTTCTAAATACGAGTATGTTGTAGAAACTCCCCGACATAAAACTTTAAAGAAGCGCTTAGAAGCTCTGCGGAAAGTGGCTGAACTTGATTTAGAAAAGATGCCAAAATGATGGGAATTGGGAAGAAAATTGGCTATTCTGTAACCAATGTAAATGCGATTAAAAACTCTGTGACCAATCCGGAAGATAAATCGCCTAGCGGCGAAAAATGTTGACTTTCTCTACTTATAAATACCAACAACAAGGAGCAATCCGAGAAAGTCAGGGTTTACTACACCACTTCAATTAAAAGTGCTGACGAGCTAAAAGTTAGAAGATGAAAAAGATGAAAGAAATCAATATTTGGTCTGGATGCAGCATCGGAATTGGGGCAGCATTAACTAATCCCACAGAGTTAGCTTTTAGAAAAGGAAACCTCAAGAATCACTACCCAGTTGAGTTCAATGGCAAGGTTTTCCGTGATGCTGAAGCTGCTTATCAAAATCACAAATTTGGACATTTGCAACAAGATATGACAATAATGACAGAAATTATTGTTGCGAAACTTCAACAACATCCACGATTATTAAAAACAATCGCAAAATATGGTGGAGTTGCTTGGCTTGAACAATGCAATCACATTGTTGGTGTGCGCGGCTCTCGTTGGGAAGGTCAAGGCAGAAAAAGCAATTTCATTCAATGCTTGATTTCAGCTTATATCTTGGTGTGTTAGTAAGAAGCAATTGCATTCTTCACAAAAACTCAAGGAGTAATCTTTGAGTCTTTTACTGGCTATCCAAAAATTTTAGGAATTTTACCATGAACAAAATAATAATGATTTCTGGCAGTCGTTCCATCCAGGAATTGCCATCAGAGGCTCATACATCTCTCAATCGCATCATTGAACTAGAACTTAAAATCATTATCGGTGATGCGCCTGGAGTTGATAGCTTAGTTCAGCAATACTTGCAGTCTAAGAACTACGAGAAAGTTTTGGTTTACTATTCCTTAATTAGTGGCAATGGCAAACCCAGAAATACTTCTGGTTATCCAGTTGTTGGTATTCCTGGACACTATAGCGATCGCGATATCGAAATGTGTTCGCATTGTGACTACGGATTAGCCATTTGAGATGGACATAGTATTGGCACAGCAGTGAATATCAAACGAGTTAAGAAAACCAAAGTTATTATTGTTTAACAACTAACAACAGCAGCAAAACTAGCTCTGAATTATCATAAAATTCAGAGCTGATTTTTGATTAAACAATACTTATGACAACTTTTTTTGTAAATGACATAATCAGAGTTTCAGGTAAGTTCACCTAACGAAAAATCAACCATTACAGCCATTCTTTTCTGAAATTCGGAACTATTGTTATAAGTCAGTTTTGATTTGAATGTTCCTCATACTCCCCCTCAAGCTAGCGCTTATTAGGATGCGATCGAATTAGCATTACTGTACACTAATGATTCAAACTTTACTAGAACGACCGCAGGAATTTAAACAAATTCCCTTTACTCTCAAGCCGCAGCAGCAGCAAGCACTCGACAATTTGAGAATATTTGCAAGCAGCACCGAGCCATTTTTCTTACTTTGCGGTTATGCAGGCACTGGAAAAAGCACACTTATTTTCCTTATAATCAAAGAACTCTTGGCTCAAAGCAAGCGTATTGCCCTTACTGCACCTACTAACAAAGCCGTCGGTATCCTCAGAAAAATGGCAGCATCTCAAGGCATTTTCGGAGTAGATTTTATGACAATACACCAGCTTTTAGGCTTAGGCATGGTTCGCAAAGAACAAGAGAAAGTCTTAGAACAGACAAGCTGTTGTTACCTCCACCTCTATGATATCATTTTCCTCGATGAATGTTCGATGGTTGGAACTCAATTGTGGTCTTGGATTGAGCGCAGATTTGAACATACTCTCTTCAATCAGCGGAAATTAATTCTCATGGGCGACCCAGCGCAACTTAATCCTGTTGGAGAAAAGCGCTCGCCTGCTTTCAATATTGCCAATAAAGCTGTATTAACTCAAGTAGTTAGACAAGCTGGAGAAAGCCCAGTCCTTGATTTTATTACGGAATGTCGCTCATTTGTCAAGAGTAAAACAGATGTCTTTTTGCCACATCCGAATTACAACTCATTGGACAAATCTAACGGTGCATTCAAAGTTAAACCAGAAGCACTCATCCAATATGCTATCAAAACCATCAAGCAAGAATTTGCCTCAAATCCTGATTGTTTCCGGATTTTGTGCTGGACAAACAAGCGAGTCAACTATTACAATCAGGCTGTTCGAGAACAACTTTATGGTCGAACAACTGCCAGATTTATATCTGGAGAAAGGTTAATTACTAAGAAACCAGTTCTGGCTCCTGATGGTAAGACTGTGATTTTAGCCACATCAACTGAATTTACCATACAGCAAGTTGAAATAAGTCAGCACTACGGCTACCGAGTATGGCTGTTGAAGATTGTGACTGATGATGGTCTATTTCGGCAAATCTTTGTGCTGCATGAATCGGAAAGTAAGCGCTACCAAGCTGAATTGAAAGAGAAACTCAAAAGTGCCAAACGTAATGGATTTCTCTGGCGGAAATATTACTGGTTTAAAGATGACGTATTTGCCGAAGTTGACAATTGCTTTGCCCTGACTATTCACAATTCTCAAGGTAGCACTTTTGATGAAGTTGGTTTGGACAGCAATGACATTTTGACTCGACTTTTGGTAGGCAAGGAAATGAGCAGCCAAGAGAAACTTAAAGAGTACCACCGTCTTTTATATGTTGGAACAAGCAGATGTCGCCAACGAATACTATTTGTCCCTCCTAATTCATTCAGAGTGCAACGAGTATTAGCTCAATTTTAGGGGAAGGGGAAGGGGAAGGAAAGATAAATTTTCGCTTTTTTGAGTTGAACTTTCTTCTCTCAGGACTTACGCACACGATGCCAGAAATCGGGTTTCTTCGTAGATATCTAGTTGAGAAAGCAACAATTTTTCAGAGAAATCCGGTTGATGAGCGTAAGTTCTGTTATCTCACTTATCAAAATCTAAATAATCAGTTTGCTTCAACTTGAACATAACGCGAGTTTACTGAACTTGTTCCACCCTTACCCCTCCCCTTCTCTTAACCTTCCCCTTCCCCTTCCCCTTCCCCTTCCTCACTGCTATCGCAGCGACCAATCAAATTCTTGACACCCGACTAATTATTATGGCAAAAACTCGACTTTCTGGAACACATTCTAAAGAGGAAGTAGTGGAGAGAACAGCTAAGAAAAAACGCTCAACTGTAACAGTCAGTAATTTGACTCCTACTACGAAGCCATCAGTCAAAAAAACAACTAAGCTTTCTTCTCCCCTACCCAAAACAACACAAATAGAAGAAGTAGCAGCGAACTACATCACAGACATTGGAACTTCTACACCTTCTGACACCCCAACAAATCCCACTCCAGAAAACCATCTCAATAATGAAATCACAGATTCTCCAACTCCGACATCTTCCCTATCGGCTGTTGAACTTGCCTGCAATTCAAGAGAATTCAACGATTATATACAGACACTCAAAAGCATCATTCCTAGCAATACCAGTCATCCTATTTTGTGCAATATCTTGATTGAGGCTGATGCCGAAAATCAACAACTGCACCTCACTGGTTACAATTTGGAATTTGGAATGCAAGTGAATTTTGACGCCAATGTCAATCAACCCGGAAAACTCACCCTTCCCGTACCTATACTCGCTGATATTCTGGGGAAATTTCCGAACGGCCGCCTTACCTTAAAGAGTTCCTTTGAAATTATCAAAGGAAGTGACATTCCCTCTGTCAGTGCGACTTTAAGTTCATCAAATAGCAAGCACGTTATTCGCGGGTTAGCTGCGGATGAATTTCCGACTATCCCTAGTGTTAAACAAAAACTCGTAACACTTCCTGCTAGTGTATTAATCGCTGTCCTCAAAGCTAGCTTATTTGCTGTTACTTCTGAGGAAACCAAACGCATTTTGATGGGAGCTAACTTTCAACTGAGTCATGACGCAGACAGAGGACTTAACCAACTAAGAGTGTGGACGACTGACGGGCATCGGGTAGCTATGATTGTCGGATTGAGTGAAAGCAGCAATTCTCAGTTTTTGAACTTTCAAACAGTAAATTTTACTGTTCCCGCTAAGGTACTCCGGGTATTGGAGCGTTCTGTAAATGCCAGTGACAAAGTTACGATTTATTATGATGGTTCGGCAGAACAACCTAGCAAATTTGTGGCGTTTGAGTGGAATAATTTGCGACTAACAGCGCAGTTACTGGAAGGAAATTACCCGAAATGCGACCAAATTATTGCTCCTTATCGGTCTGAACTTAGTCATCAAATCGTAGTTGAAAGACTCAGCTTTTTAAAAGCTTTAGAGAGGTTGGCTACTCATAGCGACAAGTCTCATATCACAGCAATTTTTGACTTTGATTTAGAGGCGCAACAAGTGCGAGCATCACTCAACAATACTCTCAGTTCTGGTACTGAGACAGTTGACGCCAAACTCTGGGGTTGTGACTTTCGGCTCAAGTGCGATATCCGCTATTTGATTGATACAATTAAAGCTGTTTCTAGTTCGGATTTGCGGCTGCTGATGGCAACTCCTACGGCTCCTCTACTGATTGTACCTTTTGGCACGCCAGCTTCAGGTACAGAGGCGTTAGAGTGCGAATACGTTGTGGCTCCGCAAGAATAATCGTGCATATGGGGAGTGGCATCTAAATTGGATGCCCTCTCTACAAATTACTCTATGAACGGCGATCGCATCTATCAAGTTGATATGTACACCGGGGCAGAAGTCAGGCATTCCCGATTGCGATCGCTGTCATACGATTCCGTCAACGATCACCCATTGATAATCACTCTCACGAGCGCGGTGGAACAGGCTGCTGTGAGTAATCAATTGCCAAGTCTAAGGCTGCTTCTTGATAAAGTTGTCCCAAAACCTCAGATAAATTCACAACAGGTTCTTGCTCTAATGGCTGCAAAGGAAACAAGAATTGGGGAATCGATTCACGCACATTAAACGGGTAGAGTTCAGCTTCGGGACGGAGATTAGCCCGACTGACCAGAATGCGGTAGTCTGAGCGAATCGAAACATCCATTGGTATAAAGTTTCCCATTCTTAGCAGATCGATTTCAACTAAGTGAGTAGCCCTGTTCAACACTTTTTGTCGTTTGGTGAGGTACTTTTCTCGACCTTCACCCACTCCTTTATTCTTAGGAGAGAGAACTTCTATCACCGTTACCACCTTTCCAGTCTTGACCTCCCGAATCTCCAGATAGCGTTCGGTAATTTCTTCAGTCAATCGTGGCATCAAGTTACGTATGCTTTATTTCAATACCAAATTCTCTAAAAAAACCATATATCCAGCACGTCTAAATGATGAATCGTACAACGGATTTAGACTTGCTATATATCCCCCTCATTCTTCCCCACTCCCCACTCGTTCCCCTCCCCTATCGGGGAATAGTTACCAGAACTATTCTAACTACTCCCATGTACCAACCACTGCACCTCAAATACCGACCAAAAAACCTCCAAGAATTAGTGGGTCAAGACACCATCAAAACAACCTTGACCAATGCCATCACCTCCGACAAAATTGCTCAAGCTTACCTGTTTACTGGCCCCAGAGGAACAGGCAAAACCTCAACCGCTCGCATCCTTGCTAAATCCCTCAATTGTTTGAATAGCAAAAAGCAAACCGCCACTCCTTGCGGAGAATGTTCAAGCTGCAAAACCATTGACTCCTGTTCAAGCTTAGACGTAACTGAAATCGATGCTGCTTCACATAATGGCGTGGATGATGCCAGAGAATTAATACAACACAGCAACTTTGCGCCAGCGATGAGCCCTTACCGCATCTGGATTTTAGACGAGTGCCACCAACTCAGTACCAGCGCTCAAAATGCTCTCCTCAAATGCCTTGAAGAACCTCCGGCTCATGTGGTGTTTATTCTCTGTACGACTGAAGCACATAAAGTCCTGCCGACAATTATCTCCCGCTGCCAAACTTTTAACTTCCGAGCCTTGTCAGTTGATGCTATTGTCGGACAATTGCACAAAATTAGCTCCACTGAATCTATTGAGATCGCAAGTGAGGCGATGCGGGCGATCGCTCGTACCTGTGACGGGGGGTTAAGAGATGCCCTACAATTACTTTCTCAGCTTTCACTGCTAAACTCAGAGATTACCCTAACTCAAGTTGCAGAAGTATCTGGCAGTATCAGCGAGCAAGACTCGATCGCCCTTCTCAAAGCCATTCATTCTGGCGATACCTTAAGCGTACTGCAATCTTCGAGAACGCTCATTGACAGCGGCAAAACCCCCAAACTAATTCTCAGCAGCTTGCTAGCAGCAATGAGAGATTTGCTCATTGTCAAATCAACGCGCCACTGCCAGAATTTAATTGCAGGGCCAGTAGGCTACTCACAACTGCGCTCGCTCGCTCTTCATCTCGATTTTGAAACAATTGATGCGGCTTGTACACAATTGCAAAAATCAGAATTTCAATTGAGAACTAGCACCAATGCGGCTACCTGGTTAGAAGTCTGTCTGCTGAACTTGATGCTGTCTTGCAAACCCGCTGCCCCCGAAACGCGGTTGCCGGCAACTTCCCAATCTAATCAGCCTGACAAATTTGATAAAACCCATCAAAAAATAGAGGCAGATTCTCCTGACTTTGAAACAACTTGGGCGCAAGTAGTAGCAGCAGCGAAACCAGGAAATCGTAGCCTCTTAAACCGTGCTCAAATTGCCGAACTTTCGGCTGATTCATGTGTGTTAGCAGTAGAAAGAAAATACGCGAACAAGTTTCAGAGTCACCTTGAATGCGTGCAGCGGATCGTTACTAAAGCTTTAGGCCGCTCTGTTACTGTAACTGTCAAACAACAGGAGGAATTAGCAGCATGATTAGCATCCTAATTGGGAATGACACCTACGCAATTGAACGAGAAGTTGAAAAGTTTAAGACTCAAACTCATCCTCTCTGGCGAGATTTCAACATCCACCGCTTCGATGCTTCTTCCCTGGATGCAGCCCTCTCTGCTGCTGCTTCAGTTCCTTTCGGCGGTGGAAACAAACTTATTGCCGTTGAAAATTGCGATTTCAAGCAATTTGGAGAAATGGGGCTAGAATTGCTGCAAATTTTGCCCCAATTACCTGCTACAACGCACTTAGTCTTCACTGCTGCTGTTATCGACAAACGGCTCAAGGTAGTCAAGCATTTATTGCTGTTTGGTAAACTTAAGGAGTTTACTCTCATTCCCCCTTGGCGTACTGATTTAATTGAAAGTGCGATCGCTGCTACTGCTAAACAAAAGAATCTCTCAATTGCCAGAGATGCTGTCAGTTATCTAGCGGTAGCGATTGGCAACGATTCTGCTAGAAGAGTTAGTGAACTGGAGAAATTAGCCATTTATGCAGCAGGCGCTCGCATTACGAAAGAAGCTGCTAAAATCCTCGTTCCAGCTACCACAGCCAACTGTTTTCAACTTGCCGAAGCTCTTTTAAAAGGTCAAGCAGTGGCGGCAATTAAGGTGCTTGATGAATTGCTATCTCGGGCAGAGTTTCCTTTAGCAATTATTGCCACTCTCCAAACTCAGTTTAAAACTTGGCTGTGGGTAAAAGCTACTATCAATTCCGACCAACAACGTTCTGATAGCGAAATTGCTAGTATGTGCGGAATTAGTAACCCCAAACGGCTGTATTTCCTTAAGCAGGAGGTTAAGGAAGTATCTGCGAACTTCTTAAGTCGATCGCTCTCCATTTTGTTTGATTTAGAAATTGCCCTCAAAACAGGAGATAAGCCTGACTCGATGTTGCCTGCTTTGCTCAGCATCACTCAACTCACTCACCTTAAATAACAGGAAAGCGCTGCCGAGTTAATTCGGCAGTCTTTCATTAACAATCCTGGAGGCAAAAACTGCTTTGCAACACTATTGGTAGCAGTAAGGTGCGCGGCGTACCCTACAGATAGAGTTTATGCGTAAGTCTTAATTAACTGTAGTGATAAAGAAGTTGTTTTTCTCATTAATTTATCAAAGAAGTTTTTGAGTTTATTTATCGCACTAGGTCGCTATTTTTGTTTAATAACAGCTCATCTTTCCTGCATCATCCAAACGAGAAAGCCCAAGATTTGCTCAACAGGAGGTAGTGGATAATCTGTAAGGTCAATGGACGCGCATTGCTCTTCTAGTTTAAGAAACCGCCAAACTGTACCGCTAGTTACCGTTCCGTAAATCGTCGATATCGGCTGTTGCTTTTGTTGGTTAAAGCGTTGAGCTGCAACCATTTCTGCAAGGCATTGCCCAAGAGCCGGTTTAAGGTCTTCTTTTTTGGCTGACACCAATATAACCGCAGGGGCTTTGATAAATAGTTGCTCCGGGGAACGACTAAGAAGAAAGTCAACATACCCTGTGAGTTCAGCCTCCGGTTCTACATTGAATTCCTCGCCTGAAAAAACGCTAATCTGTCCTTGAAGCTGGCGTTTTACTTCTAGTAACACAGGATTGATAATCCCCTCAGAACGAGCTTTTTCGCTACTCACCGCGATCGCCCAGGGAATCGTTTCTTTAAGAGTATCCTGTAGTAAAGGGCTAGGAGTGACAGGGGAAATTTCTGGTAAGAAACGCGAGCCTTCAATGATTGTGAGATGGAAATCATCTACAGCTTTGCTGAGAGTAAACTTACTGTAAGGCATAGGTTTATTATTTTTAATCGGATATTATAACACTTCGGGGTTAAATGAGGTAAGTCTGGTAATTGGTAAGCTGTCGCGTCTTTAAATTATATACTTAAATCCTTGTAGAAAAAGCGTAAAATTTTCTCCCTCTCTCCCCTTCTCCCTTTCTCCCTCTCTTCCCCTCATTCCCAATAGACACTTTAAATGCGTAGCAGCTTAATGGGCCGTTGACGCCTCACTTGCTTGAGAACCGCTATATACATAGCAAGTGTACTGTGTTAATGCTAGCGTCTCACGGGGCAGGGCGATCGCGCAGTGAGGTGGAAGTCTACCGCTTTGTTGGTTCCTGAACCAAAACCCATAATTGCTACCAGAATCAGTCCGACTCCCAGTTTTTTTATTAATTTCTTCTCTCGTTCTTTTTCCTACCTATCGGTAGTAAGAGAGAAAAGATTCATTCTTAGAGTGACCAATGCCTCCCAATTATATCAACCTTCTTTCCCAACTAATAGCCAGACATGATTTTCACCAAAATAACTTCCCAGAAGCAAGCCACTTGCAGCCAACTGCAACAGCCGATTTGTGTGAGTTTTTAGGCGAAGAGGTTATTTATCAGACAATCGCGACTGCTATAACTCCTAAGCTCTACAAAATTCCTCAAGACTTGCCGCCTTCAATAATTTCTGCTTTGCACCGCCAAGGCATTCAACAGCTTTATTCGCACCAAATTAAAACACTCAAAGCCGTGCGCCAGGGCAAAGATGTCATCCTCAGCACAGCAACAGCTTCTGGCAAATCTTTAAGTGCGTACTTGCCTATTTTAGAGGGCATTCTCCAACATCAATTTACTGCACTCTCTATTTATGGCTTGAAAGCTTTAACAGCCGACCAAAGTCAAAAACTTGCCGATTTGCTCCAACTGATTCCTGAGCCTGCGCGCCCGCGCCTTGCCCTTCTAACTGGGGATACTCCTCCCAAAACCCGAGAACAATTATTAGCTGCAAACCCTAGCATAATCAGCGCCACACCAGAGTTAATTCACTATGCGCTGAAAGGCGTTCACTGGAGTCAGCCTTGGCAGCATTTTTTAAGTCGCCTCCGCTATATTGTCCTAGATGAAGCTCACACTTTTAACGGAGTTTACGGAGCTAACATGGCTAGCTTAATTCGCCGCTTAAAATTGGCAGTAGACGAACGCGGAGGTTCTTCTCAAAAACTGCAATTCCTGATATTGAGTGCTACCGTTGGCAATCCCGTAAAATTAGCGAAGTTACTATCTGGTAGAAGTCGAAAGCGAAATATCAATAAACCCGAGCGGTTAGTTTGGATTAACTCTAGCGGAGCTGCTGTCCCAGAACGGCAATTAATTGTTACTAAACCGACTCATGATGCTAATTCCGATGTTGCTCGCATCATTATGTTTTTGTTGCAGCAAGGGCAAAGCGGAATTTGCTTCGGTAACGGCCGACAAGCAATTAAGAACTTGTGGGCAACTTTTAAGCAAGAAGCTGTAACTCAAACTAACTGTGGAATTGAGTCGCAAGTAGCAATTTTCTACGGCAGTTTAACAAGCGAGCGCCGCATGGAAATTATTAACTCTTTGAAGTCAGGAACAGTTAAGTGTATCCTCAGCACTAGCGCTCTCGAAGCGGGAATTGATTTGCCTCAACTTGATTTTGCTATTATTAGGGGATGGCCGGGAAGCTTGCAAGCTTTCAGGCAGAGGGCTGGCAGGGCCGGTCGGACAAACTCCGGTTTAATTATCTTCATTCCCATTGCACAATCACCTTTGGATAACTATTTTGCCGAGCGCCCTGAATTGTTGCTGTCGGCCGAATCTGAATTAGTGAGCTTTAATGCCAATTATCCCATAGATATTGCCAAACATTTGATGTGCGCGGCTGTTGAAACAGGCATTCGGGCCAATAAGCTCAAGCACTACTTTGGCAAAAGCGCTCATATAATTGCAACGGCTTTAATTGAGCAAGGTGTTCTTCACAGAAGCCGGGATAAATTATGGGCTAAAGGCTTTCCGCATAAAGATGTAAACTTTCGAGGGGGAACGGGTGCTAGCACGATACAACTGGTGGATGCGGATACTCAAGAAGAGATTGAAGTCCTCAGTGCGGAGATTGCTTATCGAGAGGTATTTCCTGGTGCTATTTACCGCACGCAAAACTCAGACGGCTGTTTGGTGACTTATACTTCGCGCTCGCTCTTGAATGGCAAAGCTATTT
Source organism: Microcoleus sp. S28C3 (assembly GCF_036700785.1). NCBI lineage: Bacteria > Bacillati > Cyanobacteriota > Cyanophyceae > Oscillatoriales > Microcoleaceae > Microcoleus > Microcoleus sp. S28C3. The sequence goes on from NZ_JAUBPO010000002.1 coordinate 161,600, forward strand.
TGCAAAACACCCCTGAAACTCAACTCTTTACTGTAGCGATTAGCCACACTGATACCAGCCTCAAGCAGAATTTGAGTTTGCCTCAACAAATCCCGTTGATTATTCCAGAAGTTGAAGGAAATGTTCAAACCAATTCAACGGATAGTAATGCAATTCCAGCTCAAGCTATTCTGGAACTGGTTTGGGGAGAAATTAGCCAACTCGTCACTGGTTATCAATTATTAACTCGCAATTACGAGTTAACTTGTCTCAATAGAAAGTGTGTCAATTACAAAGAGCATTTACCAAAATGTACTGCCTGTCCTGTTTGTGGCAAGAGAACTCGCTCTGCTGAGCTAACATCGGTTCTTAATGAGGTAAACTTTGAGCAACCTTACGAAATCAAATTTGCGACTCCTGTACTGCAAATTAGTTTTAATTCCCCGGTTGCATGTTATCTGCAACGGGTAGTAACAGCTACTCGCCAGGAATTGCTTCAGTCTCAACAGGAGATTCCTCCCGGATATCAGCAGTTGTGGGAGTACCCCGCGAATTTGTTGGCTATTCACAGTTTCGGCCATCAAATTTTAGCAGCTTTACCTCTGACTATTTTGGCTTCACCTAATGATGTGAATTTTCTGGTAGAGAAGAGAGGTGCAAATGACTATGCAGGACTCTTTTACGATTTAGCAGAAGGGGGTTCGGGAACCTCGGAAGCTATTTTTCGTTCTCTCCGTCAATTAGCTCATGCGGCTGCTGAGTTAGCCCGCAGTTGTTCTTGCAGTTCTGGCTGTCCTAAATGTTTGATTCAGTCGGGATGCCCTGATGGCAATAAAGCTTTACTTAAGCAGGTGGGGCTGCTGCTGTGCGAAGCATTTTCTACTCCTTAAATATCAAAAAATTGGTGGAATTGATGGCTGAGAAATGGGAATGGGGAGAGAAATAGGGAAAATGGGAGTGGGGAATAGAGTGTAGCTTTTTTCAAACAAAAAAGCTACGCCCTATTCCCAATTTGTTTTTACTGTTTTTATTAAACAAGACGCTGCTTGCATCAACATAGAATTGTGCGAACCGCTACTGCGGTTTTTAGAGGTGCACTTTTCAGATTTGTACTCATGAAAACTAAGCTCGTTTTGCCAGTTATTGACTCCAAAACTAGAGAGTCAATGCTGTTCCATTTCAGAACGCAACCCTATAAACCAAAGAAAAAGCCAGCTCTAATCCCTAACCTAAAACGAGATTTAAAGCCGGGCTGGCTTTTAACAATTCTCGCACAAATAGACCGATGTTTATGGGGAAGGTGGGATTATTGGGCTTTGTGTCAAGCTGTCCCCAGTCATGCCTGGATGCGGTGGCAGATGGAACCAATGCTAGCCATTCTGGAGAACAGAAAACCCGAAAAATTACCCAAATTTGTAATTGAGGAAACTTTGCCAGCAGAACCGATTCCCCAAATTGAATGGCAGTATTCTCCTGCCGCAGAAGCCATGTTAGATAATAGCCTCAATTGCATTCCTCAACATGGAGAATGGAAAACTTGGTCAGCTTGGGACTATTTGGAGTTTTTCTTGGACTGGGTTTTGTTCGCATTCGGACATCCAGCTTATAAAATGTTACCCAAAGAACCGGCCGGCTGTGAAGGTGCATCAATGCGTCTTTATCAGATGTTTGACCTGTCAATTCTGATGCTATATCCTGAAGATTATATGGGCAGACTGCTACCCCAAATCTGCGGAAAGACTGCTCAAAAAAGTTCAGGGTTTTATCCGACACCTTTAGCTTTGTGTCAGTTGATATCTAAGTTAGTCAGTGGTGATAAGACAGAGCGAATTTCCAGCTTCAATGAACCCGCTTGCGGTACGGGAGCTTTAATGTTAGCACAGTCAAATTACTATCTGAGCGGTATCGGTCAAGATATAGACCCTACTCTGTTAAAATGCGCTTTGTTTCAGTTTTATTTGTTTTCACCTTGGCTGGCTGTTCCGATTTGGTGGTTGGGTAAAACTGATTTGCTCCTTGGCAATACTTTAAGTAGCGATCGACCTCAATCAATGAACGCCACTTATTGGTACAATGAGTGGTTTGAGCCTGTCGAGTCTCAGGCTAAAAATCATACTGATTGTCCAGTCGAACATGAAATAAGTTCAGGAGAAAGCTCAGAAGTTATTGACTTGAATGATCAGACATCAATTCACTCAAATCCAGTAGTTCAAGAAGTTGTTAAGGGCAAACGCCGACCCAGAAAGACGACAACATCGCCTCATCAATTTACGCTGTTTAATTTGGATGAGTTCTAGACCAATACCTACCTATCGAACGATTGTTGTGGTGCAGGTGAAGAGTTGAGTAAATCGCATTTAAGGTTTTTCTCACTCTTAGCAACCAAGCTACCGATATCGCTGGCAAGCTATCACGCAGGAGTTCGGAATTCGGAAAGCAACAAGCCGAAGAAAGCGCCGTCAGACACTCAGCTGCGATCGCGACTACACAACTCGCTTTAGGGTGCATGAACGCCAGAACTATCAATCTATCAATCGCTATGCACCCTAAACGCCGATAATTTAAGGTGCATAAACGTCAAAACCACTAATCTATCAATGTCTATGCACCCTAAACGCCGATAATTTAGGGTGCATAAACGTCAAAACTACTAATCTATCAATTGCTATGCACCCTAAACGCCGATAATTTAGGGTGCATCGATACCAGAACGACTAATCTATCAATTGCTATGCACCCTAAAAATTTAAGACTTGAGCTTGCCCAGATAGAATGAATGATGCGTGCCGTCTTTACGAAATCTCAAGTAGGCATAGGGGCCACATCCTTTAATGGTCTTGGATTCGATGTATCCCCTACTACCGCGCGCACCGGTAGCAGCCATTTTTTCTTCTCGTTTTTCTTCCCAGTCTGAGTCGGCTTCCAACTCCGACAACCTTTTCTCTTCAGCGTCAATTAGCACCTCAATTGCATCGAGAAGGTACTTGAGCTCTTCCAGCTTACAGCAGATTGCAGGTTTATAGATGACAGTAACAGCATTTAGTAAACCAGTTTTTTAAATGTTGAGGATTTATTAA